>NZ_JBWJZD010000028.1:0-118629 GCF_056429065.1 Bradyrhizobium sp. USDA3010 | reverse complement strand
GTCGCGAAAAACCATCTTGGCCAGCGGTCCGACAAGCCGCATCAATAGGCCGGACATATGGATGCAAGCGATCCGATCAAACCTCACAAAGCTCTTGTGCCACGGGGGCCGTCCACATATGGGTCCCGGCTTTCGCCGGGACGACGTGGGGATAGAGCTGAGCTAGACCTTCCGCGTCTCGAGCTCGCGTCCGGTCTCCAGCATCAGCCGGCGCAGCCAGATCGAACCGGGATCCATCTGGGCCCGTGTCGGATAGAACATGTGCTGCTCGTCGATGCCGGGATCGAGCGGCGGCGTCACCGTCACCAGCGACAATTGTTTCGACAGCGCGGAGATCAGCCGGCGCGGCACGAAGGCGACGAGGTCGGTCCGCGCGGTGACGTGCAGCGCCTCGATATAGCCCGGCACTACCAGCGCGATCCGCCGCTGGATGCCCTTGGCGCGCAGCCAGGTGTCGATCAGATCCTCGTTGTGGCCGCGGATGATCACGGCGACATGCCGCGCGGCCAGGAACGCCTCGCGCTTCTTCAATTTGATGCCGGCGGGGTGACCGCGCCGCACTGCGAGCGCATCGATGTCGGTGTAGAGCCGCTGGCGGTGAAATCCCTTGAAGGAGTTGCCGATCGAGATCACGAGATCGATGGTGCGGGCGAAGTCGGGCGTGAAGATCGGGGAGCTCCGCCACGGCACCACGTCGATGGTGACGTTCGGCGCCAGCTGCGTCACCTTCTCCATCAGCCGCGGCATCAGCAGCTCGACCGCGAGGTCGGGCATCATCAGGCGGAAATGCCGCTCGCTGCGCGCTGGGTCGAAATCATCGGACACGAACAGCGTGCGCACCTGGTCGAGCGCCTGTGCCAGCGGTGAACGCAGCGCCTGCGCCCGCGGCGTCAGCTCCATTCGCGCGCCGTTGCGCACCAGCAGCGGATCGCCGATCAGGTCGCGCAGCCGCTGCAGCGCGTGGCTGGTCGCGGGCTGCGACAGATTGAGCCGCATCGCGGCGCGGCTGACATTGGCATCGCGCAGCAGGGCGTCAAGCGCGACCAGCAAATTGAGGTCAAGCGAATTCAAATTCATCAGGTGAATATATATCATACCACCTATCGATTGGAAGAATGCGCGTCGGCGCCGCATGATCCGCAGGCGAGGCGTTCTCAAGCGAAGCGAATGGCGCATCGCTTGGCGAAGTGCCTGAAAATCAGAGCCAATCCATCACAAGGAGACGCGCCATGAGCGCAGCCGACAACAAGAAACTAGTGCAGGAAATATTGGCGATCGCGGGTGATCCGGATCCCGCGGTGCGCGAGAAATCGCTGCTGGTGGCAAATCTCGCCGACGACGCGATCTGGACCGTGACCGGGCAATATTCCTGGTCGCGCACCTTTACCGGCAAGCAATCGATCATGAACGACCTGCACGGCCACGTCCGCTCCAGGCTGGTGGAGCGCGGCCGCACCGTCGCCCATCGCTTCATCGCCGACGGCGACATCGTCGCGGTCGAGGCCAAAGGCAACAACCTCACCAAGGAAGGCCAGCGCTACGACAACGATTACTGCCTGGTGTTTCGCTTCGACGGCGGCCGGATCAAGGAAATCCGGGAATATTGCGACTCGGTGCTGACCGAGAAGGCGCTCGGTCCGTTTCCGGCGGCCGCGGTTCGCGCGGCGGGTTGAGCCATTGCCTGCCGCATTCGCGGCGGCGTTGTTCTGGCTCAGGCAGTGGCGCGAGGACCGGCGCTCATGGCGGCAGCTAGCCGCGATGAGCGAGCGTGACTTGCAGGATATCGGCGTCTGCCGCGCCGACATCCGTCGTCGCCGCCGGGACGACGAGGGCAAGCCGTACTGGCCGCCGTAACGGGCGATCGAAAATAACAGGGTGGGCAACGCGTCAGCGCGCCCACCCTGCTTAGCGTCAAGGACGGCTTACGCCACCTTGGACTTGAGGTGGCCGAACATGATGTCGCGGGCCGCGTCGTCCATCTCCGCCTTGAAAGTGTGCTTGTCCTTCAGCGCGATGGCGCGGGCGGCAGCCGGCCGCGCCGAGATCTCGTCGACCAGACGCTTCACATTGGGATACTTCGCGTAGTTTTCCTCGCCGAGCACGAACGGCGCCATCCGCGCCCAGCCCCAGAACGCCATGTCGACGATCGTATAGCTGTCTCCGACCATGTAGCGGGACTTCGCCAGATGGTCGTCGAGGATCTTGTAGTGGCGGTTCGCCTCGTACTGGTAGCGGTTGTTGGCGTAGTCGAGGTCCTTCGGCGCGAAATGCTTGAAGTGCACCGCCTGGCCGGAGTACGGGCCGAGGCCGGTTGCGATGAACATCAGCCACGACAGCGTCGCGGCGCGGTTGGCCGGCGTGTTGGCGGGCAGGAACTTGCCGTGTTCCTCGGCGAGATAGAGCAGGATGGCGTTCGAGTCGAACACCAGCACGCCGTCATCGTCGATCGCCGGCACCTTGCCGTTCGGGTTGACCTTCAGGAAGTCCGGCGCGAATTGCTCGCCCTTGCGGGTGTCGATCGGGGTCGCCTCGAACGGCAGGCCGGACTCCTCCAGGAACAGTGCAACCTTGTTCGGGTTCGGCGCGCCATTGAAATAGAATTTGATCATGAAGGGACTCCCTTGGTTCTTGTGACCGGCGAGATCGGGACACGGCGGGAAAAAGCCGCAGCGTCCCTCATGCGCAAACTTCGCTGCGCGGCGCAAGCGACGAGTTTGTGAATCAGGGTCGCGTGGCGCGCTGGTCAGCTGCCCCAGAAGAAGCCCAGGATACCCGCGACGATCAGCGCAACGCCCGCGACGTCCAGCACGGCGGCGGAGCGGGTCGCAGCATGCAGGTTGGAGAGCTGCGTCGCGCGCTCGGAGCCGCGGGCATAGCCGTGGACGATGATCTCTTCATTGAACTCGCCATGCGCCTCGAGGGCGAGCGTCAGGCCGACGCAGACCAGCAGGATGCCGAAAATGATCAGGCCGAAGAATCCAAGCAGGCCGATCAGCAGCATCGGAAACATGCCGAGCAGGAAGACCGGCAACAGCGGCACCAGCAGCAAGGTCTCGGATTGTCTTCGCATCGGGCGACCAATCGAAACGGCAAGTGACGGAGGTCAATGTAGGCCCGCGGCCGCGGCGCAACAAGGCGGCCGGCGTTCAAGACGGCGTCATCGACCTCGTCATTCCCCGATGCGCAATTGCGCATCGGGGAATGACGAGAGTGGATGACTGGAATTGCGGCGGCGCTCAGCCCACCGCCATCTCGGAACGGATCTCGGCGCGCAGCTCGTCGATCAGCCGCAGGCCGGTCTTGGTCTCGACGTGCCAGAAGGTCCAGCCGTTGCAGGCGCCGGAGCCCTGCGCGACCGCGCCGATGCGGTGGATCGAGCCGACCTTGTCGCCGAGCATGATGGCGCCGTCGGCGCGCACCAGGGCGCCATGGCGCTTCTTGGCATCGACCAGCTTCGCGCCGGGGACGATCATGCCGCGTTCGATCAGTTCGGAGAATGCCACCCGCGGCGCCTCGCGCGCGGTCATGAACGGGGCCAAGGTCTCGGCCGGCAGCGGCTCGATCGCGGCGATGCGCGCTTCGGCGGCGGCGGCATAGGTCCGGTCGCGCTCGAAGCCGATATAGTTGCGGCCGAGCCTTTTGGCGACCGCGCCTGTCGTTCCGGTGCCGTTGAACGGATCGATCACGAGATCGCCGGGCTTCGACGACGACAGCAGCACGCGGGCGAGCAGCTGCTCGGGCTTCTGCGTCGGATGGACCTTCTTGCCGTCGTCGCCCTTGAGGCGTTCCTCGCCGGTGCACAGCGGGATCAGCCAGTCGGAGCGCGCCTGCACGTCCTCATTGGACGCCTTCAGCGCTTCGTAATTGAAGGTGTAGCCCTTGGCCTTCTCGTCGCGCGCGGCCCAGATCATGGTCTCGTGCGCGTTGGTGAAGCGGCGGCCGCGGAAGTTCGGCATCGGATTGGACTTGCGCCACACGATGTCGTTCAGGAGCCAGAAGCCGAGGTCCTGCATGATCGCGCCGACGCGGAAGATATTGTGATAGGAGCCGATCACCCACAGCGTTGCCGACGGCTTCATCACGCGGCGGCAGGCGAGCAGCCAGGCGCGGGTGAAATCGTCATAGGCAGCGAACGACGAGAACTTGTCCCAGTCGTCGTTGACGGCATCGACATGCGATTCGTCGGGGCGTTTGAGATCGCCCTTGAGCTGCAGATTGTAGGGAGGATCCGCGAAGACCAGGTCGACCGAGCCGGCCTGAAGCTTCGACAACTCGGCCACGCAATCGCCAATGACGATGTGGCTCGACGGGGCACTCTCAAATTTAGTGCGGGGCGCCCTTGCAGACGCCCCGCGACGCGACACTACCATGACTCAAGAACTCTGACTCAGGCGACGCTGTCGGCGACGCGGGACTAAACAACCGACTGGCGCCACATTGACCCGGCAAAGTAAAAATCGACTTAATTGGAAATGTTCATGCAAAAGATTGCAGCAGCTTTTGAACGGCGTGGCGCATTATCGTTTGCGTTGTGCTGCAACATCAGCGCGTTCGGCGAAAAATTTTGCGGATCATCAAACCGGCGCGATTCGGCCGGTAAATTGCCGCTGCTTGCAGCGGTTCGCACTGCAAAGGATGCGCGTCTAACGACTAGGCAATTTTTGCCGGGCAGGATATTGATTAACAGAATGGAAATTTTAGGTTGGTGTGTCCCGCATTGGGGCGCCGACTGGAATGAAGGGAAACCGCCATGCGCTATGATGATTTCCGCCGCAGCGACGATATCGAAGACCGTCGCGACGACAGCGGAGGCGGCGGTGGTGGTGGCGGCTTCGGGATTCCGATGGGCGGCGGTGGCGGGCTCGGCATCGGCACGGTCATCGTGCTCGGCCTGCTCGGCTATGCCTTCGGCATCGATCCGCGCATCCTGATCGGCGGCGCCGAGATTCTCACCGGCGGTGGCCAGGCGCCGACCTATCAGACCGATCGCCAGTCGTCGGGCGGGCAGGCCAAGCGCGGCGCGCCGACCGACGAGATGGGCAGCATGATCGCCGGCATCCTCGGCGAGATCGACGATCGCTGGAGCGAGATCTTCCAGGCCAGCGGCCAGACCTACACCGGTCCGAAGATCGTGCTGTTCCGCAACGCCACCAATGGTGGCCGCTGCGGCATGGCGCAGTCGGCGATGGGACCGTTCTACTGCCCGCCGGACAAGACCATCTTCCTCGACACCGGATTCTTCCGCGAGGTCGAGACGCGCTTCCGCGGCTGCTCGGGCAACGCCTGCAAATTCACCGCGGCCTATATCATCGCGCATGAGGCCGGCCATCACATCCAGAACCTGCTCGGCATCATCCCGCGGGTGAACCGGTTGCAGCAGCAGGCCGGCAGCAAGGCCGAGGCCAACGCGCTTCAGGTCAAGGTCGAGTTGCAGGCCGATTGTCTCTCCGGCGTCTGGGTTAACCGCGAGGAGAAGAAGCGGCCGGGCTTCCTCGAGGCCGGCGACATCGACGCCGCGCTGACCACGGCGAACGCGATCGGCGACGACACGCTGCAACGGCAGGCGACGGGCAGGGTGGTGCCCGACTCCTTCACCCACGGCTCCGCCGCGCAGCGCAAGCAATGGTTCATGACCGGCTACCAGCAGGGCACCGTGCAGGCCTGCAACACGTTCGGCGGCAACGGCTAGTCATTGTTGATTGATCGCCGGGTGTAGCCGCGATTTCGGTTCACCTCTCCCGCTTGCGGGGGAGGTCGCATCGCATCTTCAGATGCGATGCGAGTGGGGGTTCTCTCCTCGCAAAGGCTCCGACTCGCGGCGACACCCCCACCCCAACCCTCCCCCGCAAGCGGGAGAGGGAGCGAGAGAGCGAGAGAGCGAGAGAGCAAGCCATGTCGACCGACGAATCCAAGACCTTCATCCCGCTCAACATCGCGGTGCTGACGATTTCCGACACCCGCACGCTGGCGGATGACAAATCGGGCACCACGTTGGCCGACCGTCTCACCGCGGCCGGCCACAAGCTCGCGGCGCGCGAGATCGTCACCGACGATGTCGAGGCGATCCGCGCGGTGATCCGGCGCTGGATCACAGACCCGGGCGTCGATGCCGTCATCACCACCGGCGGCACCGGCTTTACCGGCCGCGACGTGACGCCGGAAGCGGTCGAGCCACTGTTCGAGAAGCGGATGGACGGCTTTTCGATCGCCTTCCATATGCTGAGCCATGCCAAGATCGGGGCATCGACGATCCAGAGCCGCGCCACCGCCGGTGTTGCGGGCGCGACCTTCATCTTCTGCCTGCCGGGCTCGCCCGGCGCCTGCCGCGACGGCTGGGACGGGATTCTGGCCGCGCAGCTCGACTACCGCACGCGGCCCTGCAATTTCGTCGAGATCATGCCGCGGCTCGACGAGCACCTGCGCCGCGCCAAGGCGAAGGGCGCGAGCGCGTGATGACCGTCGTTCCGGGGCGATGCGAAGCATCGAACCCGGAACCTCGAGATTCCGGGTTCATCGCTGCGCGATGCCCCGGAATGACGACAGGGAGGGGCCCTACAAGTCGAGCTCCCACGTCTCCCCGACCAGGTCCACGCCAAAGCTGTGGTGCTTCTCTTCCTTGACCCGCTGAAAGCCGGCACGCGCATAGATGCCGCGCGCGGCGACCAGGATGCTCTGGGTCCACAGCGTCATCTTCCTGTAGCCCATCTCGCGTGCGGAGCGGATGCATTGCTCGACCAGCGCGCGGCCGACGCCGAGCCCGCGCGCCTTCTCCTCCACCGCGAGCAGCCGCAGCTTGGCGACCCCGTCGCCGCCGTTGACCAGGAAGACCGAGCCGACCGGCTCGCCGTCGACCTCCGCGATCCAGCAATGCTCACGGGCCGGATCGAACGATCGCAGAAACTGCGCGCAGATCTCGGCCACTAATGCCTCGTAGCTGATGTCCCAACCGTATTCTTCGGCGTAGGCGCGTCCCTGTTGCGAGATCACCCAGCCCATGTCGCCGACGCGATGGCTGCGCAGCAGGAAGCCCACCGGCTTCTCGGCCGGCGGCTCCAGCGACTGCTCGATCGTGCTCATGGCACGCACCACGGCCGCACGGCGGTCGCCGTCCATCTGCTTCAGCAGCGCGCCAACCTCGCTGCGCGAGCGGTTGTCGAGGTCGGCGGCAGCGGTGCGGCCCTTGGCGGTGAGGGCCACCTCATTGACGCGCTTGTCGGCCTTTGACGGCTTGCGGGTCACGATCTGGCGGCGCTGCAGTGCCTGTAGCGTCCGGCTGACGAAGCCGGCATCGAGATCGAGATCGCGCACCA
This sequence comes from Bradyrhizobium sp. USDA3010, assembly GCF_056429065.1. NCBI lineage: Bacteria > Pseudomonadati > Pseudomonadota > Alphaproteobacteria > Hyphomicrobiales > Nitrobacteraceae > Bradyrhizobium > Bradyrhizobium sp. USDA3010. Next base: position 111,319 of record NZ_JBWJZD010000028.1, on the reverse strand, counting down.
GGTCCGTCGCGGTGCAATCCGTGCGATGCGCGAGCTCGTAGATGATGCGCGCTTCCTGCAGCGTGAACGGGGAATGCAGCAGCTTCGGCTCGATGATGCCGAGCTTGCGGGTATAGAACCGGCTGAAGCCGCGGACCGCAGCGACCTGGCTATCGAGGGCGGTGTCATGGGAGTTTGATTTCATCAAACATATTATTTGACGGAATCAAATGATCTGCAAGCGCTTTCTCACCCGTTTTCTTCGCGCGAACCGGTGCCTGCTTCGTTGAATATGCCCTACGCCACCATGATCCGGCTGCGCAGCATGGTGCGCGAGGAGCGGCCGAGCCGGCGCAGCAGGCGCGCCTCGGAGCGGCGGGCGTCGGGCCGGTAGCCGCCGATCCGCTCGTAATGCTCGCGTGCGATCAGAAGGCCCTGCTCGGCCGAGGGGCCGGCGATCATCCGGGCGACGAATTTGAGGCCGTCGCGCAGCCCGGGATCGGTGTAGGGCGCGCGGGCGTAGCGGAAGATGCCGGCGCGGTCCTTGCCGCTCGCCGCCACCATCTGGATGAACTGGGTGGTCTCCTCGATCCAGCCGGCATCGAGCACCGCGCCGGGATGCAGGAACATCAGCCAGGGCGAACGCGCCTGCCTGGCGCCTGCCGCGAGCGCCGCGGCGCGCGTGCCCTCGAAACGCAGGAAGTGACAGCCGGCGATGTCGGCAACGCGCTCCATCACGTCGCTGTTGGTGCGGTCGACCAGCAGCACCTCGCGGATGACGCCGGCGGCCGCGCCCGGCACCAGCGCGGCCAGCGTTGCGACCGCCGTGCGCTCGACTCCGTCGGTGGGGATGATCACGCTCAGCATGATTTTGAGGCTTCGGTGGCTCAAACGGTGGAGAAACTCCGGCCGTGTTATCACCTTGTCATATTCAAAGCAGCCTGTTCGCCTGCAGATTTTTACGCCATCACTTTGTGGATCTTCTCGGTTTGCGTTCTTGATTTGTTCTCATGTTGTTGTTAGCTTCAAAGCATGAGCCGAGCATCCTCTCATGCCCTCAAGCACCCGCCGGTAACGGCGCCCTCCGATAACCCGGCGGGTGCACCTTCACCTGTTCCTGCCCCTTTTCCCGAGCTGGCCGTCGCGATCGAGCGCGAGCGGCGGCGCGGCCGCGGCGCGCAGTCCAATGCCACCGGCCGCTACGAGGCCGAAGCGCGGGTTGCCTTCGACGACGGCTGGCAGAGCCTCGATGACCTGCCGCCGTTCCAGACCACCGTGGCGCTCGACACCTCGCGCAAGGTAATCACCCGCAACGATTCGCCCGATATCGGTTTCGACCGCTCGATCAATCCCTATCGCGGCTGCGAGCATGGCTGCGTCTATTGCTTCGCGCGGCCGACCCACGCCTATCTCGGCCTGTCTCCGGGGCTCGACTTCGAATCGAAGCTGTTCGCCAAGCCGGACGCCCCCGCGCTGCTCGAGAAGGAGCTGGCGGCGCCCGACTACGAGGCGCGGATGATCGCGATCGGCACCAACACCGATCCCTATCAGCCGATCGAGCGCGAACGGAAGATCATGCGCGGCATCCTCGAGGTGCTGGAGCGCGCCGGCCATCCGGTCGGCATCGTCACCAAGTCGGCGCTGGTGACCCGCGACATCGACATCCTGGCGCGGATGGCCAAGCGCAATCTCGCCAAGGTCGCGCTCTCGGTGACGACGCTCGACCCGAAGCTCGCCCGCACCATGGAGCCGCGCGCCTCGACCCCGCCGAAGCGGCTCGAGGCGATCAAGCGGCTCGCTGATGCCGGCATACCGACCACGGTGATGGTCGCGCCCGTGATCCCGGCGCTGAACGATTCCGAGATCGAGCGCATCCTCGATGCCGCCGTGCATGCCGGCGCCAGGGAGGCGAGCTACGTGCTGCTGCGGCTGCCGCTCGAGGTGCGCGATCTGTTCCGCGAATGGCTGATGGCGAACTATCCCGACCGCTATCGGCATGTCTTCACGCTGATCCGCGACATGCGCGGCGGCCGCGACTACGACTCGCAATGGGGCACAAGGATGAAGGGCACCGGCCCGATGGCCTGGATGATCGGCCGCCGTTTCGAGATCGCCTGCGAAAAGCTCGGCCTCAACAAGCGGCGCACCAAGCTGACCACCGATCATTTCGCCAAGCCGAAGCGCAGCGGGCAGCAGCTGAGCTTGTTCTAGGTGGGAGTAGGAGACCCGTAGCCCGGATGAAGCCAACGGGTCGCGCGAACGCGCGCCCGATGACAGGCTCCGCGAAATCCGGGACCTGTGTCCGCGGTGAGACTTTCCCGGATTGCGCTTCGCTCCATCCGGGCTACGAAGAAGAAGTCAAAACAGTGAGTGCAGCCATGAGTAACGCCCCGACCGCACGCTTCACCGTCCTCACGCTCGGCGTCAACGACATGCGCGCCAGCATCGCCTTCTACGAATCGCTCGGCTTTGCCAGAAAGATGCGCGCGACCGGCGAGGAGGTCGCCTTCTTCGAGACCGGCGGCAGCGTGCTCGGGCTGTTCCCATGGCATCTGCTCGCCACCGACGCAGGGTTGCCGGATCAGCCGCGGCCTTCAGCGTTCCGCGGCGTTGCGATTGCCTGGAACTGCAACGACGATGCCGAGGTCGATCGCGTGATGGCATTCGCGCTGTCGAAAGGTGCCACATTGCTCAAGCCCGCGCAGCCGACCAGCTATGGCGGCTATTGCGGTTATTTCGGCGACCCCGACGGCCACGCCTGGGAAGTGGTGCGCGCGCCGGGCTTCGAGGTTCTCGATAGCGGGCGGGTGTCGATCCCGGATTAGGGCGAGCCGAACTGAATAACGGGGAAGGGCGCCGAGTTCCCGGTTGCGCCGGGGAGCCGGCTTGATCACCATCCCCGCATGATTCGGGATAACTCCAAACGCGCGTCAAAGACCGCATCGAGGAAGGCGCCGGCCAAATCAGCCGGGCCGGACAAGCGCGTCATCGCCGTGACGCGGCCGAGCTTCCGGCGCGAGCGCGCACTGATCAAGCGCGGCATCTGGCCGGTCGCCGGCTGCGACGAGGCCGGCCGCGGCCCGCTGGCAGGTCCCGTGGTCGCCGCCGCCGTGGTGCTGGATCCCGCTCGCGTTCCCAAGGGCCTCGATGATTCCAAGCGGCTGACCGCCGAGCGCCGCGAGGAACTGTTCGAGGAAATCTGCGCCACCGCAGCATTCTCGGTCGCGGTGGCCTCGCCGGCGCGAATCGACCGCGACAATATCCTGCGCGCCTCGCTGTGGGCCTTGGCGCGCGCCGTCCATGCGTTGCCGGAAATGCCGAAACACGTCTTCGTCGATGGCCGCGACAAGCTCGCCACGCCCTGCGACTGCGACGCCGTGATCGGCGGCGACGGCATCGTGGCCTCGATCGCGGCGGCCTCGATCATCGCCAAGGTGACGCGCGACCGCCTGATGTGCGCGCTGGCGCTGGATTGCCCCGGCTACGGTTTCGAGCAGCACAAGGGCTATGGCGTCCCCGAGCACCTCGAGGCGCTGGACCGGCTCGGCCCTAGCACCCATCACCGCAGCTTCTTCGCGCCGGTCGTCGCCGCGCGGCTGAAGCACTTCCCGGTCCCGGCCGAGCTTGACCTGTTCAAGGTGGACGCCGAAAGCGATGCCGCGGCATCGGCGGCGGCGTAGCGCGAACGCGCCGATCATCCTCACTCGTCATCCCCGCGCATGCGGGGATCCAGTATTCCAGAGACAGCTGCGTCTAAGCCCAGCCGCCGCGGCGTACTGGATGCCCCGCCTTCGCGGGGCATGACACCTGTGTTTGGCTTTGCACGGGTAGACCCATCGGCCCCGGTTGCCTCTCCCGCCGCCGCCCGTTATCAACTCCCCAGGGATCAGATGGCGCCGCTCCGTGCGGGTGGCTGGGGCATTTCAGGCGTTTCATGCGGTTTACCTCCCTGGTTGTCGAACTGATCCGCGCCCGGCCGCGCCTCGTGGTGTGGGTCGTGGTGCTGGTGCAGGCGGCGATCTGGCTGTTCCTGCCGCTGATCTTCTACGGCAGTCCGCCCGGCAATCTCGCCACCGTCCTCGCCTTCGGCCGCGAGTATCAGGTCGGCACCGACATGGGGCCGCCGCTTTCGTTCTGGCTCGCCGACATCGCCTTCCGTGCCGCCGGCAATCACGTGTTCGGCGTCTATCTGCTGGCGCAGGTCTGCGAGATCGCCACCCTCATCGCCTTCTACCAATTGGCGCGCGCCATCGTCGGCGGCCCGCAGGGCGTGCTGGCGGTGCTGCTGTCGATGACGGTCGTGGTGTTTTCCTCGCCGAGCGTCGAGTTCGGGCCGCTGATCCTGGCGCGTCCGCTGTGGGCGCTCCTGCTGCTGCATTCCTGGCAATTGATCGGGCAGGATCGGCGCGCCGCCTGGTTCGCCTGGTCGATCGATTGCGGCCTGCTGCTGCTGACGACGCCGGCGGCGCTCGGCATGATCCTGCTCGTGGTCGGCTTTGCGCTTGCAACCGAGCGCGGGCGCCGCACGCTGCGCGCGGTCGATCCGCTCTATGCGCTGCTGGTCATCATCGTGCTGGCGCTGCCCTATCTGATCTGGCTGGTCCGCGCCGACGTGCTGGCGCTGCCGACCTTGCCCGCGGCTGCCGATCTCAAGGCCCGCGCGCTGCGCTGGGGTGTCGTGCTCGGCGGGCTGATCGTGGCGACGGGTGCGATCGTGCTGCTGGCGATCCTCAATTCGCGCTGGTTCGCCCGCGACCGTGAGGATGCCCCGATCATCTACCGTCCGCCGGTCAGTCCGCTGGCGCAGCACTTCGTCTATTTCTTCGCGTTCGCGCCGGCGGTCGTGAGCAGCTTCGTCTCCGGGCTGTTCGATCTGGATCGCGCCTTCGGCGGCGCCGGCGTGGCGCTTCTGATGTCGGGCCTCGCGGTCGTCGTCGCGACCGGCGATCTGATCCATCTCAGGCGGCAGCGGCTGTTGCGCTCGGTGTGGGCCTTCGCTGTCGCTGCGCCCGCCGCGGCCGCGCTGGCGGCGGCGCTGTTCCTGCCCTGGACCAGCACCACCGAGGTGCCGATCTCGCTGCCGGCAGCCGCGATGGGACGTTTCTTCGACGACAGCTATGAACGCCGCACCAACCAGCGCCTGCGCGCGGTGGCGGGCGATCCCGAGCTCGCCAGCCTGATTGCGATGAACGGGCGCCGTCCGCATCTTTTGCTCGACGCCGCGCCGCAGCGGACGCCCTGGCTGTCGGTCGCAAAATTCAACGAGACCGGCGGCGTCGTGGTCTGGCGCGCGCAGGATACCGCCGGCACGCCGCCGCCCGAGCTCGCGCAGCGTTTCCCCGGCCTGGTGCCGGAAGTGCCGCGCTCGTTCGACCGGCTGGTCAACGGCCGGCAGCCGGTGCTGCGGATCGGCTGGGCGATCGTGCGGCCGAAGGGGTAGGGATCCGTAGGGTGTGTTAGCCGAAGGCGTGACCCATCATTCTTTCCGCGATGAACGAAGTCGGTGGGTTACGCTTCGCTAACCCACCCTACGAGGCTACGAAGCCGTGGCAGCTTGCAGCACCTTCGCGATCGCGCGCAGATCCTGCCACGACAACCGCTTGTAGGACGGTGAGCGCAGCAGATAGGCTGGATGGAAGGTGGCGACGGCGCGGATCGTGCGCGTGCCGGTGTCGTAATCGATCCATTTGCCGCGCGTGCGCATGATGCCCTCGCGCGTGCCGAGCAGCGCCTGCGTCGAGGGATTGCCGAGCGTCACCAGCACGTCGGGATTCACCAGTTCGATATGGCGCTGGATGAAGGGCAGGCACACCTGCGTCTCCTGCGGCGTCGGCGTGCGGTTGCCCGGCGGCCGCCACGGGATGACGTTGGCGATATACGCCTTGCTGCGATCGAGCCCGATCGCCGCGATCATGCGGTCGAGCAGCTTGCCGGAGCGGCCGACGAACGGCAGTCCCTCGATGTCCTCGTCGCGGCCCGGCGCCTCGCCGACGAACATCACGCGCGCCTGCGGATTGCCATCGGCAAACACCAGCCGGGTCGCGGTGTGCTTCAGCGCGCAGCCGTCGAATGTCTCCATCAGCGTACGCAAGGCTTCAAGCGTCGGCGCGGTGCGTGCGGCCTCGCGCGCGGAGGCGATTGCGGCGTCCGGCGCGATGGTGATTTCGCTGCGCGGAACGGCGGGCATCGGCGGTGGCCGCAGCGGATTGAGTGCAACCGATGGACGCGGCGCGGCGGGGGCGGGAACTGGCTCGGGCTCTTCCAGCCGGTTGATCGGCTCGTCGCCAAGCGCGCAATCGACCCCGGCCTCGAGGTAAAAGGCCAGCAATTGCTGCAGTGTAGGGGTGGGCTCGGGCGTCAGGGCCATGATGGCTGCAATCTAGAGCATGATCCGGAAAAGTGTGAAGCGGTTTTCCGAAAAGATCATGCTTAAACAAGGAGCTAAAGCGTGATGATCCTTCATCGCGCTTTAGAGCATGGAGGAGAAAAGTGGAGGCTCGATTTCGGAAAAGATTATTCTCTTCGGTATCCGGGCCGTGCAAAGCCATGGAAGCGCAATTCCATGGTTGTCCTTCCGCCAAAAATCGGAAACAACGACTTTTGAAAAGCTTAGAAGCGTTCTCAACGGGCTGAGATCAAGATCATGAGTGCTGAAGACCTTCCCCCGCGCGAGTCTATGGAATTCGATGTCGTCATCGTCGGCGCCGGCCCGTCGGGCCTGTCGGCCGCGATCCGGCTGAAGCAGCTCAATCCCGAGCTCTCGATCGTCGTGGTGGAGAAGGGCTCCGAGGTCGGCGCGCACATCCTGTCGGGTGCGGTGATCGATCCGGTGTCGCTCGACAAACTGATCCCGGACTGGCGCGAGGACGCCGACTGTCCGTTGAAGACGCAGGTCAAGGAAGACCGCTTCTACTGGACGACGTCGCAGGGCTGGTTCCGCATTCCGAACTTCATCATGCCGCCGTTGATGCACAATCATCACAACTATATCGGCTCGCTCGGCAATGTCTGCCGCTGGCTGGCGCCGAAGGCGGAAGCGCTCGGCGTCGAGATCTATCCGGGCTTTGCCGCCACTGAGGTGCTTTATGACGACAAGGGCGCGGTGCGCGGCATCGCGACCGGCGACATGGGCATCGCCAAGGACGGCAGCCACAAGGATTCCTACACCCGCGGCATGGAGCTGCTCGGCAAGTACACGCTGTTCGCCGAGGGCGCGCGCGGCTCACTGTCGAAGCAGCTGATCGCGAAGTTCAAGCTCGACGCCAACTCCGAGCCGCCGAAATTCGGCATCGGGCTGAAGGAGGTCTGGCAGATCGATCCGGCCAAGCACCGCAAGGGACGGGTTCAGCATACGCTGGGATGGCCGCTGAACGACAAGACCGGCGGCGGCTCGTTCCTCTATCATTACGACGACAACCGCGTCGCGGTCGGCTTCGTCGTGCATCTGAACTACAACGACCCGTATCTGTCGCCGTTCGACGAATTCCAGCGCATGAAGACGCATCCTGATATCCGCGAGCTGTTCGAAGGCGGCAAGCGGCTCGCCTATGGTGCGCGCGCCATCACCGAGGGCGGCTACCAGTCGGTGCCGCGGCTCTCTTTCCCCGGTGGCGCGCTGATCGGCTGCGCGGCCGGCTTCGTCAACGTGCCGCGAATCAAGGGCGTCCACAATGCGATGGGCTCCGGCATGCTCGCCGCCGAGCATGTCGCGGCCGCGCTCGGCGCCGGACGCGCCAATGACGAGCTCGTCGAGTACGAGAATGCCTGGCGCTCGTCCGCGATCGGCAAGGACCTGTTCAAGGTCCGCAACGCCAAGCCGTTGCTGTCGAAGTTCGGCAACCTGCTCGGAATGGCGCTCTCCGGCTTCGACATGTGGTGCAACACGCTCGGCTTCTCGCTGTTCGGCACCCAGTCGCACGCCAAGCCGGATAGCAAGACGCTCGATCCGTCCAAGCAGCACCAGCCGATCGCCTATCCGAAGCCGGACGGCAAGATCTCCTTCGACAAGCTGTCGTCGGTGTTCCTGTCCAACACCAACCATGAGGAGGACCAGCCGGTCCATCTCAAGGTCGCCGACATGAACCTGCAGAAGACGTCGGAGCACGACGTGTTCGCCGGCCCGTCGAACCGCTATTGCCCGGCCGGTGTCTATGAGTGGGTCGAGGAATCGGCAGGCCCGCGCTTCCAGATCAACGCCCAGAACTGCGTCCACTGCAAAACCTGCGACGTGAAGGATCCCAACGGCAACATCACCTGGGTTCCTCCGGAGGGCGGCGGCGGTCCGAACTACGAGGCGATGTAAGGCCAAGGGGCGAGGCTGACGCGGCCGACCACATTTGCGTGAGCCAGATTGCGTCTGCGCCGCAACCTGCGCTTGGTCTCTCCCCTTGTGGGAGAGGCCGGATTGCATCGACGGAGGCAATCCCGGTGAGGAGTACCGGTCCATCGAGGGATTTCGACCGACGGATAGACTTGAATCCCTCACCCGGAATTCAAGCTTCCGCTTGAATTCCGACCTCTCCCACAAGGGGAGAGGTGGAACTGGCCGTGTGGCGAGCCCCCGAGGCGCTTTTTGCTTCCGCACGCGAATATGCCGGGGCCGGTCACGATACCGCCATAGTGGGAGGGTCTTGCGGTGGGGCTGGCTGGATCGGCGGCCTAACGGCCTAATCTGCCAATTGATTCGGCATGGGTTACCTTTGGGCGATCCTTGCGGATAAACGTCAAAAGCGGCATTGTCGCTCGCCGTGATGCCGCCGCTTGGGTTCGCATTTTGAGACTGATCGCAAGACCTTGTCGCGAAGATCTTGGCCGTAAATCCTTCGTGGCCTTAAACCCCTGGAGCAAGGCGAACGTGATGCTGTCCACCCGTTTCAACCGCCTGACGATTGCCGTTCTTGCTGCTGCGGCGCTTGCCGTGCCTGCGCAGCTTGCGGCGCAGACGCCCGACCATCCGACCGACAATGCCGCGCAATTCCCGAGCAAGACCGACCTGAAGTCGCTGACCACCGCCGGCAGCTATCTGGCCGCCCGCCACGCCAGTGTCGAGCGCGATGCGGCCTCGGCTGCGGCGTTCTACCGCTCGGCGCTGCGCACCGATCCGAAGAATTCCGAGCTGCTCGACCGCGCCTTCATCTCCTCGCTCGCCGATGGCGACATCGAGGAGGCGGTGAAGCTCGCCGACCGCATCCTGACCCAGGACAAGGCCAATCGCGTCGCCCGCCTCGTCGTCGGCGTGCGCGATCTCAAGCTGAAGAAATACGCCGCCGCGCAGTCCAACATCAACCAGTCGGTCCGCGGCCCGATCACCGATCTGGTGGCCACGCTGCTGTCGGCCTGGGCGGCCTATGGCGCCGGCGACAGCAAGGGCGCGGTGGCCTCGATCGACAAGCTGACCGGCCCCGAATGGTATCCGATCTTCAAGGATCTGCACGCCGGCATGATCTACGAGCTGTCCGGCAAGGAGAAGGATGCCGGCGCCCGCTTCGAGAAGGTCTACAAGCTCGACGATTCGATGCTGCGCACGGTCGACGAATATGCGCGCTGGACCTCGCGCAACAAGGATGCCGCCGCCGCGACCGCGATGTACGAGGCGTTCGACAAGAAGCTGCCGCGTCATCCGCTGGTGCTGGAGGGCATCAAGGAAACCAAGGCCGGCAAGAAGCTGCCGCCGCTGATCGATTCACCGCAGGCCGGCGCCGCCGAGGCGCTGTACGGCATCGGTGCGACGCTGACCCGCCGCGGCGGCGAGGACCTTGCGCTGGTCTATCTGCAGCTCGCGCTCTATCTGCAGCCGAACCATCCGCTGGCGCTGCTGTCGCTCGCCGATCTCTATGAATCGGTGAAGAAGCCGCAGATGGCGATCAAGGTCTATGAGCGGATGCCGGCGTCCTCGCCGCTGAAGCGCAACGCGCAGATCCAGCTCGCGACCAATCTCGACGCCGCCGACCGCAGCGACGAGGCGATCAAGATCCTGAAGGAAGTCACCACGGATCAGCCGAAGGACATCGAGGCGATCCTGGCGCTCGGCAACATCGAGCGCGGCCGCAAGAAGTTCGCCGACTGCGCCACCACCTATTCGCAGGCGATCGACGCGCTGCCGGCCGCCGGCGGCGACAAGAACGCCTGGGTCACCTATTACTACCGCGGCATCTGCGAGGAGCGCTCCAAGCAGTGGAACAAGGCCGAGGCCGACATGCGCAAGGCGCTCGAGCTGCAGCCCGAGCAGCCGCATGTGCTGAACTATCTCGGCTATTCCTGGATCGACCAGGGCATCAACCTCGACGAAGGCATGAAGATGATCAAGCGTGCCGTCGATCAGCGCCCTGACGACGGCTACATCGTCGATTCGCTCGGCTGGGCCTATTACCGGATCGGCAATTACGACGAGGCGGTGAAGAACCTCGAGCGCGCGATCGACCTGAAGCCGGAAGATCCGACCATCAACGACCATCTCGGCGACGCCTACTGGCGCGTCGGCCGCACGCTGGAAGCCAAGTTCCAGTGGGCGCATGCCCGCGACCTCAAGCCCGAGCCGGAAGAGCTGCCGAAGATCCAGGCCAAGATCGACAACGGCCTGCCGGACGACACCTCGAACGCCGCCTCCGCCGACAAGAAGAAGGACGACGACGGCAAGGGCGGCTAGGGCCTGCGGGGAGCGGCAAACTCGGTGTCGTCCCTGCCTAGTGCGCAATTGCGCACTAGGCAGGGGACGACGGCGGCGGATGCGGCGCCTGGGCCGGGATACCCTCCGGAATTTCCGTGCAAACAAAGGGATAGGATCGTGAGGCGATTTACGCTAATCGCAGCGTAATGTTTGTTTTTAGGGGTTTATCGCCGTGCCGGCGCTGATTGAAGAAGGGCGTGCCAAGGTCAACCTGACGCTCAGGGTTGTCGGGCGGCGCGTCGATGGGTTTCACGACCTGGAGAGCGTCGTCGCGTTTGCCGATTGCGCCGATCGTCTCACGCTCGAGCCGGGGCCTGAACTGTCGCTCTCGATGCTGGGGCCGCTGGCCGATGCCTGTGGCGATACATCTGATAATCTGGTGCTCAAGGCCGCGCGCCTGCTCGGCGAGCGCGTCGCGGACCTCGAGGTCGGCCACTTCACGCTGGAGAAGGTGTTGCCCGTTGCGGCCGGCATCGGCGGCGGCTCGGCGGATGCCGCGGCCGCGCTGCGGCTGCTGGCGCGGCTCAACGAGCTCTCGCTCGACGATAGCAGGATCATGGAGGTCGCGCTGCAGACCGGCGCCGACGTGCCGGTGTGCGTCGCCTCGCGCGCCTGCGACATGACCGGCGTCGGCGAGGGCCTGCTGCCGCTCGACCTGCCGAAAATGCCATGCGTGCTGGTCAATCCGCGCGTGCCGGTTGCGACCAAGGATGTCTTCAATGCGCTTGGCCTGCGCCATGGCGAACTGTTGATCGGCGCCACCGATGTCGTGATGCAGGGGCCGTCCTGGCCGGACGCCGGCCGCGCGGTCGACGACTGGATCGCGGCGCTTTCGCGCGGCACCAACGATCTCGAAGCCCCCGCCGCGCGCATCGAGCCCGTCATCAGCGACGTCTTGTCCGCGCTGCGCGAGACCAGGGGCGTTCGCCTGGTGCGCATGTCGGGCTCCGGCGCGACCTGCTTTGCGGTGTTCGGAAGCGATGCCGATGCCCGGGTCGCCGGCGAACGGCTCCGCACCGATTATCCCGGCTGGTGGGTGCATGCGGGCGCGCTGAGCTGACGCGCTCGCAATTACTTCGTAGGGTGGGTTAGCCGTAGGCGTAACCCACCGACCGGTCTTTCATCGATCGATCCGTTCATTTTGGCTGACAATGGTGGGTTACGCTTCGCTAACCCACCCTACGCACCGTGTTCCGGGCGGGTGCGACAAACTGCCCCGACGGGCAACTCAGCAAAAACCTGTCAATCCTCGCGCGCGAAGATATTTCGCTTTATCAGAAGTATAACTCAGTGGCTGTCTCACCCGATCGAGGGGCGCTGCGCATCGTCACGGGTGTTGCGGTGAGATGCGGTGGACGCTGATCGCGCAGTCGACGAATGCGCGTGAAGCGGACGGTGAAGTCGTGTGGTTCTGACGCCCTAGCGGCCGGTGTCTCCTCGCAAGATGCAAAAGCGTGTTGCGGAGGCGGTGACAAACAAGGCCAGTCTCGCCGGGAGAGCACGAAGTAAGCCATAACCCATCGCGCAGGGAAAGCCGGATTGCTCCGGTTATACCTGTGGTCCTACCCCGAGCTTTCTACCTTTTGCTCGGGGCCCATGGGTGCGATCGGCACCCGGCTTTCCCTGCGAGAGCGAGGGCGGAACGACGAGCAAAGCTCGGGCGGATCACGTCGCGAGAATGCGGATGTATGACTCGACAGTCGAGCCACACATTCAGTGTCGTCCCGGGCTTGACCCGGGACCCATAAGCACAAATGGAAGTTGTTGCGCGACGTTGGGGCCACAGCCCCCTCCAACAACACAACCCTGTGGTTATGGGTCCCGGCCTTCGCCGGGACGACGATTGTGGATGTAGGCCGTGCCACACAATCATCGTCGTCCTGGCGAAAGCCAGGACCCATTACCCCAAATGAGAATAGTTGTGCGATGCTGACGCAACGATCCCATTCATTACCAAGCGCGGTGGTTATGGCTCCTGGCTTTCGCCAGGACGACGTTGTGGGCGTAGCATGGTGCTGCCCACCACCTCAACGCCGGGCAGCGTTGCGCCCCTGATTGCTTGGCAAGCCAAACCCCGTTTGCCATAACAGGATGAAACAACAACGTTGCGCGTGCGGGACCGTTCGGAATCCGCCTGCAGCCAATAAGCCGGGAGGATGCCATGGCCAATATCCGCGTACTCGCCACCGACCTCGAGTTTCCCGAAGGTCCGGTCGTGATGCCCGACGGTTCGGTCGTGTTGGTCGAAATCCGCGGCCAGCGGCTGACCCGGGTCTATCCCGACGGGCGCAAGGAGATCGTGGCCAAGGTGCCGGGCGGCCCGAACGGCGCGGCGCTCGGCCCGGACGGCAAGATGTACGTCTGCAACAATGGCGGCTTCTCCTGGATCCCGACCCGCAACATGATCATGCCGGGGCCGCAGCCGGAGGATTATCTCGGCGGTTCGATCCAGCGCGTCGATCTGCAATCCGGCAAGGTCGAGACCGTGGTGACGAAGTGCGGCGAGCATGAGTTGCGCGGGCCGAACGATCTGGTGTTCGACAGACAGGGCGGCCTGTGGTTCTCCGATCTCGGCAAGCGCCGCGCCCGCGAGATGGATGTCGGCGCATTCTATTATCTGAAGCCCGGCATGAACGAGATCGTCGAGGCCGTGCACGGCATCCTGCCCGCCAACGGCATTGGTCTCTCGCCGGACGAGAAGACCGTCTACATCGCGGAGACGCCGACGGCGCGGCTGTGGGCCTATGAGGTGTCCGAGCCCGGCACCATCAAGCCGCGCGACGTGATCTATCGCGGCGAGCGCGGCAAGCCGATCGCGGGCCTCGGCGGCTATCAGATGTTCGATTCGCTCGCCGTCGAAGCATCGGGCAATGTCTGCGTCGCGACGCTGATCTCGGGCTGCATCTCGGTGATCGCGCCTGACGGCACGGTGGTCGAGCGGGTGTCGACCGGCGACCGTGTCACCACCAACGTCGCCTTCGGCGGACCCGACCTGAAGACCGCCTACATCACGCTGTCGGGCAAGGGCGAGCTGATCGCGATGGACTGGTCGCGGCCGGGATTGCCGCTGAATTTTCTGAATAAATGATGCGCTCGCCGTCATTGCGAGGAGCAAAGCGACGAAGCAATCCATCCCGCCACATGTGCGGATAGATGGATTGCTTCGCTTCGCTCGCAATGACGATTAGAGTGAGACCCGCTTCTACGTAGAGGATATTCGAATGCCCTGGCTTGAACCGGTCACCCTTCGCGGCGCGCATGCGCGGCTCGAACCGCTGTCCCATGATCATCGCGACGGTCTCGTCGACGCAGTGAAGGACGGCGGTCTCCCTCAACTCTGGTACACCTCGATCCCGCAGCCGGAGAACATGGCCAAGGAGATCGACCGAAGGCTCGGCCTGCAGGCGGCCGGATCAATGCTGCCGTTCACCGTGTTCGATGCCGACGGCCGGATCTCGGGCATGACGACCTACATGAACGTCGACACGCCGAACCGCCGCGTCGAGATCGGCTCGACCTGGTACGCCAAGCGTGTGCAGCGCAGCGCGGTCAATACGCAGTGCAAACTGCTGCTGCTCCAGCACGCCTTCGAGAAGCTCGATTGCATCGCGGTCGAGTTCCGCACGCACTTCTTCAATCACCAGAGCCGGCGCGGCATCGAGCGTTTGGGTGCCAAGCAGGACGGCATCCTGCGCAGCCATCAGATCGCGCCCAACGGCACGTTGCGCGACACCGTGGTTTACAGCATCATCGCCAGCGAATGGCCGACGGTGAAGGCGCATCTCAACTATCAACTCAACGAAAAGCCGCGCTGACACGTTGGTCGGCGCCAGAAACGAGACGATGGAAACGTTCGACTATGTGATCATCGGCGCAGGCTCCGCCGGGAGCGTGCTGACCAACCGGTTGAGTGAAGATGCGGGCACGCGGGTGTGCGTGCTCGAGGCGGGGCCGAGCGACTGGCATCCTTACATCCATCTGCCGGCCGGCTTCATCAAGACCTTCCACATGAAGAGCGTGAATTGGGCCTACCAGCAGGAGCCCGGTCCGTATACGGGTGGCCGCAGCATCTATGCGCCGCGCGGCAAGACACTAGGCGGCTCGTCCTCGATCAACGGCCACATCTACAACCGCGGCCAGCGCCAGGATTTCGACACCTGGGCGCAGCTCGGCAATCGCGGCTGGGGTTATCCCGACGTGCTGCCGTACTTCCGGCGCATGGAGAGAAGGATCGGCGACGGTGACGACACCTATCGCGGCCGCGACGGCAACCTCACCGTCACCACGATGGACTGGCAGGACCCGCTCTGCGAGGCCTTCATGGCGGGCGCGGTCAGCCTCGGCATTCCGCGCAATCCTGACTACAACGGCCAGATCCAGGAGGGCGTGTCGTACTGCCAACGCACCATCCTGAACGGCCTTCGGGTCAGCGCCGCGACCGCGTTCCTGCATCCGGCGCGAAAGCGCCCGAATGTCGACGTGCGCACGCACGCCCATGTCACCGGCATCATCTTCGAGGGCAAGCGCGCGGTCGGCGTGCGCTACAACCGCGGCGGCAAGCACGGCGATCCGCTCGAGATCCGCGCCACCAAGGAGGTCATCCTCTCCGGCGGCGCCTACAACTCGCCGCAGCTGTTGCAGCTCTCCGGCGTGGGGTCGCCCGACCTCCTGAAGTCGCATGGCATCGAGGTGCGCCACGCGCTGCCCGGTGTCGGCGAAGGCCTGCAGGATCACTACGCGCCGCGCTCGGTGGCCCGGGTCAAGAACATCCGGACCATCAACGAGCTGCGCCGCGGCCTCAGCCTGTGGGGCGAGGCGATCAAATGGGCGACGACGCGGCGCGGGCTGCTGTCGCTGTCACCGACCATGGTCTACTGCTTCTGGCATTCCGGCGAGACCACCGAGAGCTCCGATTTGCAGCTCACCTTCACGCCGGCGAGCTACAAGGAAGGCGTGCAGGGCCAGCTTGAGGACGAGCCCGGCATGACGGTGGCGTCATGGCAGCAGCGGCCGGAGAGCCGCGGCTATGTCCGGATCCGCTCCGCCGATCCGTTCGCGCCGCCGATCATCCAGACCAACTATCTCGCCGAGGAGATCGACCGCCGCGTCGTCGTCGCCGGCATGAAGCTGGCGCGCCGGCTGCTCGCCTCCGAGCCGCTCAAGCCGTATTTCGCCTATGAGGATTTTCCGGGTCCGAAGGTCACGAGCGACGACGAACTGCTCGCGGCCGCGACCCAGCGCGGCACCACCACCTTCCATCCCGGCTGCACCTGTCGGATGGGCCCGGCCGACGCGCCCTGGGCCGTGGTGGATGACCAGCTTCGGGTCCATGGCATGGAGGGCCTGCGCGTGATCGACGCCTCGATCATGCCGCGGATGATCTCGGCCAATCTCAACGCCTCGACCTTGATGATCGCCGACAAGGCCTCCGACATGATCCGCGGCAAGACGCCAGAGGTGGCCGCGAAACTGCCGGAGTATGCGTGAGGGAAAGCTGTGCGCGCCGATGCTTCTTGATCAGCGCGCTGTGTCTAACACCGTCATGCTGAGGAGGCCGCGAAGCGGCCGTCTCGAAGCACGACGGCCCGACTGGGGCCGTGCATCCTTCGAGACGCGCTACGCGCTCCTCAGGATGACGGGACTGCTATCAGGAGCTCAGCCGTAGACGAACGCCTTGTCCTCGAGGTCGATCGCCGGGAATTCATCCTTCTCGGCCCAGTAGTCCTGGTTGTGCTGCCACTCCGGCTTGTCGCCGCGCTTCGGCAGCAGGTGCATGCCGCGCATCATGTAGCCGGGGTTGAAGTTCTCCGGATCGATCCACGGCAGCAGCGGCATGTTGTGGTCTTCGGGGCGCAGCGCCGGCGTCACCTTGTTCGCGCCGGTCGCCTTCATGTGCTTGAGCATGCGGCAGACGAAGTCGGCGACCAGGTCGACGCGCAAGGTCCAGCTGGCGCGGAAATAGCCGAACACCCAGACGAGGTTCGGCACGCCGGTGAACATCATGCCGCGATAGGTCACGGTGTCCTTGAAGTCGAGCGGCTTGCCGTCGATTGCGAAGTCGATGCCGCCATTCGCGGACAGGTGGAAGCCGGTCGCGGTGATGATGATGTCGGCCTCGAGCTCCTTGCCGGACTTGAGCAGGATGCCGGTCTCGGTGAAGCGGTCGATCTCGTCGGTGACGACCGAGGCCTTGCCGCCCTTGATGGCGTGGAACAGGTCGGCATCCGGAATGAAGGCGATGCGCTGCCGCCACGGCCGGTAGCGCGGCGTGAAGTGGGTGGCGATGTCGTAGTCCTTGCCGAGGACGGCCTCGACCGCCGCCAAAAGGTCCTTCTTGGCGCCCTCGGGCTCGGCGAAGGTCCGCCTGGTGAAGGCGTCCTGCTCGAACAGGATCTTGCGGCGGGTGATCTCGTGGATCCAGGCCTCGTCGACCTGAAGCCTGCGCAGCTCCTCGGCGATCTCGATCGCGTTGCGGCCGGTGCGGAAATAGGTCGGCGAACGCTGCAGCATGGTGACATGGCCGGCGTCCTTGGCCATCGCCGGGATCAGGGTCGCGGCCGTTGCGCCGGAACCGATCACGACCACGCGCTTGCCCTTGTAGTCGAGGTCGTCGGGCCAGGTCTGCGGATGCACCACCGTGCCCTTGAACTTCGCCATGTCGGTCCATTCGGGCGTGTAGCCCGCGTCATGGCGGTAGTAGCCCTGGCACATCCAGAAGAAGTTGGTGGTGAACCGCAACCGCTCGCCGGTGTCGATGCGCGTGGCATCGATGGTCCAGAGATTGGTCTCGTTCGACCAGTTCGCCGCGGTGATGGTGTGGCGATAGCGGATGTGGCGGGCGAGGTCGTTCTCCTCGATCACCTCGCCCATGTATTTCAGGATCTCGGCGGCGCTGGCGATCGGGGCGCTGGTCCACGGCTTGAAGCGGTAGCCGAACGTATGCAGGTCGCTGTCGGAGCGGATGCCCGGATAGCGGTGGGTGGACCAGGTGCCGCCGAAAGTCTTCTGCGTCTCCAGCACCACGAAGCTGGTGCCCGGGCATTGCGTGGTGAGGTGGTAGGCGGCGCCGACGCCGGAGATGCCGGCGCCCGCGATCAGGACGTCGAAATGCTCGGTCGTGACGGGCTCGGCGGCGCGGATTTGGGTCTGGACGTTCATCTTCCCTGGTCTTCTTCTTGGTTGGAGCGGTCCAGCAAAACGCCGGAGCGAATGCCCCGGCGCTTGCGTGTACTAGACTTCGCGGCGGCTGAGGAACGCCAGCCGCTCGAACAGGTGTACGTCCTGCTCGTTCTTGAGCAGCGCGCCATGCAGCGGCGGGATCAGCTTGCGCGGATCGCGCTCCCTGAGCATCTCGGGCGTGATGTCCTCGTTCAGCAGCAGCTTGAGCCAGTCGAGCAGCTCCGAGGTCGAGGGCTTCTTCTTCAGACCCGGCACCTCGCGGACCTCGAAGAAGATGCGCAGCGCTTCTTCCACCAGCCGCTTCTTGATGCCGGGGAAGTGCACGTCGACGATCTTGTCCATGGTGTCGGCGTCGGGGAACTTGATGTAGTGGAAGAAGCAGCGGCGCAGGAACGCGTCCGGCAGTTCCTTCTCGTTGTTCGACGTGATCATCACGATCGGGCGCAGCTTCGCCTTGATGGTCTCGCCGGTCTCGTAGACGTGAAACTCCATGCGGTCGAGTTCGAGCAGCAGGTCGTTGGGGAATTCGATGTCGGCCTTGTCGATCTCGTCGATCAGGAGCACCGGGCGCTTCTCATGGGTGAAGGCCTCCCACAGCTTGCCGCGCTTGATGTAGTTCTTGATGTCGGACACGCGCGCGTCGCCGAGCTGGCTGTCGCGCAGCCGCGACACCGCGTCGTATTCGTAAAGGCCCTGCTGCGCCTTGGTGGTCGATTTGATGTGCCAGGTCAAAAGCGGCGCGTCGATCGCCTTGGCGACTTCCTCGGCCAGCACGGTCTTGCCGGTGCCGGGCTCGCCCTTCACCAGCAGCGGGCGCTCGAGCACGATGGCGGCATTGACGGCGACCTTGAGGTCATCGGTGGCGACGTAGTCCTTGGTACCCGTGAATTTCATCGATCTGTTTGCCTTGCTTCGTTCGTCGGCCGCATGGGTCTCACCTTGGGCCTCAACATGAAACGACCGCTCTCGCAGCGGCCGTCGGAAATGCAAATTGTTCGATCAGGCCCGCCTGATCAGCGACAGGATCACCAGCACGACGACCGCACCGATCGTCGCGTTGACGATGTCGCGGACCGCGCTGCCGCCGAGGCTGATGCCGAGTTGCGGCAGCAGCCAGCTCGCCACCAGCGCGCCGATGATGCCGACAACGATGTTGCCGATCAGTCCGAAGCCCGCGCCGCGCACGATCAGCCCCGCGAGCCAGCCGGCAATCGCACCGATCACCAGTGCCGCAATGATGCCCATTCAAACGTCCTGCCCAATGTCTTGTCAGGCGCAATTGTAATTGAAAAAGCCGGGCGGTCTAGGGCGGATTCCGCAGCGCAGCGGTACCCTGAACGGCGCGGCATGCATGGAATGTCGACCGTCATGTTTCCGCCGCGCGGAATGACCGCCGCACGGATACGGGGCGGGGCTTCGTTGGGTGGACCCCGCAAGACCCGGCGCCAGGGGCCATATCAAGGCGGATCGCCGGTCTCGGCATGGCTCGGCCCCTTGACGCCACCGGTCCAGCGGGCGATCTAGGTGAGTATGTTCCTGCAGTTCTTCACATCGCTGCGCGACGCCCAGGTCCCCGTGACGCTACGGGAATATCTGACCTTGATGGAAGCGCTTGACGCCGATCTCGCCGAACAGACCGTCGAGAACTTCTACTATTTGTCGCGCGCCGCCCTGGTGAAGGACGAGCGCAATCTCGACAAGTTCGACCGCGTGTTCGGCACCGTGTTCAAGGGGCTCGAGAGCCTGCTCGACGCCATGGGCAAGGCGGAGATCCCCGAGGAGTGGCTGAAGAAGCTCGCCGAGAAATATCTCACCGAGGAAGAGAAGAAGCAGATCGAGGCCATGGGCTGGGACAAGCTCATGGAGACCTTGAAGAAGCGGCTCGAGGAACAGAAGGGCCGTCACCAGGGCGGCAGCAAATGGATCGGCACCGCCGGCACCTCGCCGTTCGGCGCCCACGGCTATAATCCCGAGGGCGTGCGGATCGGGCAGGAGAAGAACCGCAACAACCGCGCCGTGAAGGTGTGGGACAAGCGCGAGTTCAAGGATCTCGACGGCAATGTCGAGCTCGGCATCCGCAACATCAAGGTCGCGCTGCGGCGGCTGCGCAAGTTCGCGCGCACCGGCGCGCCCGACGAGCTCGATCTCGACACCACGATCAAGGAGACCGCCAACCACGGCTATCTCGACGTGCACATGCGGCCCGAGCGGCGCAACGCGGTCAAGGTGCTGGTGTTCTTCGACATCGGCGGCTCGATGGATTCGCATATCGAGCAGGTCGAGGAATTGTTCTCGGCCGCCAAGAGCGAATTCAAGCACATGGAATATTTCTACTTCCACAACTGCCTCTATGAAGGCGTCTGGAAGCAGAACAAGCGGCGCTTCACCGATCGCACGCCGACCTGGGACGTGCTGCACAAGTACCCGCACGACTACAAGGTGGTGTTCGTCGGCGACGCCTCGATGTCGCCTTACGAGATCATGGTGCCAGGCGGCTCGGTCGAGCATGTCAACGAGGAGGCCGGCTCGGTCTGGCTCGACCGCATCACGCGCACCTATCCGCATGCGGTGTGGCTCAATCCGGTGGCGCAGAAGCACTGGGACTATTCGGAATCGACCACCATCATCCGCCGCCTGTTCTCCGAGCGCATGTATCCGATCACGATCGAAGGTCTGGAGAACGCGATGCGGGAGCTGGTGCGGTAAACGCGCAAGGCGTCGCGCGCCGACGGGCGTGCCAACAACATCCAGGGAGAGCCCCATGCCCCAGAACATCCACCGCGGCATCAAGGTGATGATCGACGAAGCCAATGCCGAGATCGAGACCATCAGCGCGGCCGATGCGATCACGCTGATCGGCAAGAACGACGTCGTGATCGTCGACATCCGCGATCCCCGCGAGATCGAGCGCGATGGCAAGATCCCCGGCGCATTCTCCTGCACCCGCGGCATGCTCGAATTCTGGATCGATCCGAACAGCCCCTACGCCAAGCCGATCTTCCAGGAAGACAAGAAGTTCATCTTCCACTGCGCCGGCGGCATGCGCTCGGCGCTCGCGGCCAAGACCGCGAAGGACATGGGCCTGAAGCCGGTCGCCCATATGGGCGGCGGCTTCGCCGCCTGGCGCGAGGCCGGCGGTCCGATCGAGGCGTGGGAGCCGAAGAAGAAGGGCTAGGCCAGGATGTCACACGCGGGCTTGACCCGCGTGTCCATCGTTTCGAAGCAAGACGGATTGCCGGATCAAGTCCGGCAATGACGATGGAGAGACAGGTAAGATGACGACCACCAACGATCCGCTCGTTTCGACCGAATGGCTGGCTGCGCATCTCGGCGACGCCAACGTCAAGGTGCTTGACGCGACCTTCAAGCTGCCCGGCGTGCTGCCGCTGCCGAAGGACGACTACCTCGCCGCGCATCTGCCCGGCGCCGTGTTCTTCGACGTCGATGCGGTGTCCGATCATTCCAATCCGCTGCCGCACATGTTTCCGAGCGCCGAGCAGTTCGGCCGCGACATCGGCGGGCTCGGAATCAGCAATGCCGACACCGTCGTGATCTATGACGCCGGCGGCTGGGTCGCCGCGCCGCGCGCCTGGTGGATGTTCCTGTCCTATGGCCATCGCAACGTGCGCATCCTCAACGGCGGTCTGAAGAAGTGGCGCGCCGAGGGCAGGGCGGTCGAGAGCGGCGAGGTGAAGCCGAAGCCTGCGACCTTCAAGGCAAACTACGATCCGAAGCGCGTGCGCAGCATCGAGCAGATGATCGCCAATGTCGAAAGCCGTGCCGAGCAGGTGATCGATGCGCGCGCCGCCGAACGCTTCGAGGGCCGTGCGCCGGAGCCGCGGCCGGGCATCCGCGCGGGCCACATCCCGGGCGCCCGCAACGTGCCCTACAACCAACTGTTCGATGCCGCGACCGGCGAGATGAAGCCGCTCGACGATCTGCGCAAATCGTTCAGCGGTGCCGGCGTGAAGCTCGATGCGCCGATCGTGACGAGCTGCGGCTCGGGCGTCTCGGCCGGCGTGCTGACGCTCGCGCTCTACCGGCTCGGCGTCACCGACACCGCGCTCTATGACGGCTCATGGTCGGAATGGGGACAGGCGAGCGGCCCGCCGATCGCGACGGGGCCAGCTTGATAAATAGCTTCTAACGCCGGGTGAGCGGCACCAGGGTCGGGTTGCCGAACGGATCGAGCTGCTGCTGAACGGCCTGCCGCACCGGCGGCGCGCGGACGACCCGCCGGCGCTCCTTGCGATGCGCCGGTTTGCTGGTCGCGTTGCGCTCCGGCTTCTTCGCCTTGGTGGCCTTCGGCGCTGCCGGCGCTTCGATGACAACTTCGGGCCCGCCCAGCGTTGCGATCCTGCTCGCGGCCGCGATGGCCTCGGGTGACGGTGGCGGTGCGGGCTCCGGCGCAGTCATCGCGGGGGCCGGTGCAGCGAGCGCGGGTTCGCCGGGTGCGGCAGGCGGATCGGCCACGGCCGCGACCTTGGCCTCGGCTGGCGCCGGTGCCGCTTCCGTGGAAGCCGGTGCGGGCTGCGGTGCGGGCGACGGATCCGCGGCTGGAGGCTGCGGAGCGACCTCGGCGGATTGCACCGGTGCGGGAGTTTCGACCGTCTGGGCTTCCAGCTTCGGCGGTGCCGGCGGTGCGTCATCCGCCGTCACCGCGGCGAGCTTCGCCGGCTCGGCTGGAGGAGAGGCTTCGGCAGGAGCAGCCGGCTCGGAGGCGGCAACTGGCTCTGAGGGTGTCGCGGGGACCGGGCTGTCGGCCGCCGCCTTGTCCGCGGCTGATGACTCGACCCGCACCATGGCGAGCACCGGCGGGGCCTCGGGCTGCTGCGCGAATTGCGGCTCGGGCGGGGCCCGGCGGGCCGGAATGCTGGCGAATTCCTCATGCGCCGCGCGAAACAGCGCGGCTGCTCCTAACCCGAACACCAGAAGCGACGTCGCCAGCACGATCGCGGCGAACAGGAATCGAAGGCCGGGGAGCATGGGCGCGGGTTCCCCCTTCTGCGGGAGGGTCTTTGATGTCGAGGGAACGCGGTGACCTCACAAGAAAGCCAGCGTCGCGAGCGCGAATCAGGCCGATTCGAAGATATCGCAACCCTCGAAGACTGTTTGTTACAAAATGCGGGCGGTTGATGACTTTGGGCAGATGGACAAACATTCCCGACCCATGAGACATCTTTGCCGCAGCGTTGACGGCACATCACAAAAGCCCGAAATGGCCCGGATTTCGCTGATTTGTCTTGAATGCGCCGCTATCTTCCTGCATTGGGCCGTTAACAGTCCGGTGTGGCTTGGGGACTATAATAGAGCAATGATGATCAACCGCATTCTGACGATTTGCGCTGCCGCGGCTCTCGGCGTGGCGGGAACCTCGCTTGCGCGTGCGCAGCAAGGCTATCCGGCTCCCCAGGGCCCGGCCTATTCGGCCGCGCCGCAGCCCTACTCGCAGGGCAGCATGCCGGATTTCGACTCGCTCGACGATGAAGACGCGCCGCGCAATTCGGCCGCGCTGCCGCCGCCCGGTCCGGTGATGTCGCCGGATGACCCGCGCTATGGCCGCCCGATGAATGCGCCGGTCTATTCCGATCGTGGTGCGCCGACCGGTCCCGTGATGTCGCCCGACGATCCGCGCTACGGCCGCCCGATGAATTCCCAGCCGGTTTACTCCGACCGCGGTGCGCCGATCGGTCCGGTGATGTCGCCCGATGATCCGCGTTATGGTCGGCCGATGGGGCCGCCGCCGGTGATCTATGGCGATCGTCCGGGCGCGCAGCAGGCCAATCGCGATAACGGCGTTCCGGCCGCCGGCGTGTCCTATGGCGACGACCGCGGCGGCCTGCGTCCGCCCGAGGGCGTTACCGGAGCGGTGCCGCAGCAGCAGGCGCCGGTCGATGCCAATGGCAAGCCGGTGCAGATCGCGGCGCTGCCGCCGGACGAGCAGCCGGAAGACGGCCCGGCGCAACTGGCCCCGAATCTGCGCCGCCAGGAAGTGGCGTTCGCGACCAAGGAGCCGGCAGGCACCATCGTCGTCGATACGGCGAACACCTACCTCTATTACATTCTCGGCAATGGCCGTGCGATCCGTTACGGCGTCCGCGTCGGCCGCGACGGCTTCACCTGGACCGGCGTGCAGAAGATCACTCGCAAGGCCGAGTGGCCGGATTGGCATCCGCCGACCGAGATGATCGAGCGTCAGCCCTATCTGCCGCGCTTCATGGCAGGCGGCCCCGGCAACCCGCTCGGCGCCCGCGCGATGTATCTTGGCTCGACCGTGTACCGCATTCACGGCACCAACCAGCCGTCGACCATCGGCAAGTTCGTCTCGTCGGGCTGCATCGGTATGCTGAACGAGGACGTCTCGGACCTGTTCGAACGCGCCAAGGTCGGCACCCGCGTGGTCGTGCTGCCCGGCGGCGCAGCCCCGGGCACGACGACGGCTTCCGCCGCGCCGCCGCCCAATCCGATGGCCCCCGCGCCGACGCAGGCCCAGGCCGCGCCGCCGCCCGGCACGCAGCCGACCTCGGTCCAGCCGCTGCCCGCGCCGGTCACGGTGCGCTAGGCCAACCGGCAATTCTTCAAGAAAAAGGCGCGCGAACAGCGCGCCTTTTTTGTTTGCCGATCGATGTCCGATCTCAGGCCAGCCGCCGCGGCGGCTCGCCGCCTTTGGTGAAGGCGTCGATGCACGCGACCATCTGCTGATAATGCGTCTGCAAGCTTTCGCGGGTCGCATAGCCGAGGTGCGGCGTGATCACGACATTGTCGAGCTTGCGGAGCGGGTGATCCGACGGCAGCGGCTCGACCGAGAACACGTCGATGCCGGCGCCGGCGATCTTCCTCTCGCGCAGTGCCGCAAGGAGGGCAGCTTCGTCGATGATCGGCCCGCGCGCGGTGTTGACGAGATAGGCGGATGGTTTCATGCGGGCGAGATCGGCGGCGCCGACCAGTCCGCGCGAGCGCGGGCTCAGCACGACATGGATGGTGATGATGTCTGATGTCGCGAACAGCTCGTCCTTGCTGGCGTAGCCGACGCCGGCCTCCTTGCATTTCTCCGGCGTCAGGTTGGGGCTCCAGGCGATCACGTTCATGCCGAACGCTTTGGCCATGCCGGCGACCTTGCTGCCGAGCTTGCCGAGGCCGATGACACCGAGCCTCTTGCCCTCGATCTCGGTGCCGGCAAAGCTCTGCCACGGCTCGCCGGCGTGCATCCGCGCATTCTCGCGGCCGATGCCGCGCGTCAATTCCAGGATCAGGCCCATGGTCAGGGGCGCGGTGGGATCGCGGCTATATTGGGTGCCGCACAGCACCACCTTGCGCTCCTTGGCGGCTTCCATGTCGATCGCGGCGTTGCGCATGCCTGACGTGATCAGCAGCTTCAGCTTGGGCAACGCGTCGAGCAGGCTGCGCGGGAACGCCGTGCGCTCGCGCATCGCGCAGATGATCTCGAAATCTTTCAGCTTGGCCGCTGCTTCCGCCTCGCTCGCGAACGGCTTGTCGAACACGGTGACCTCGACGCGGTCCCTGATCGCCGGCCAGTCGGCCAGCGACAGCGCGATGTCGAAATAGTCGTCGAGGATTGCACAGCGGAGCCGCGTCATCGGAAAGGTCCATTCAGGGTGAGGGCGACGGCGGACAATCAACCGTCGGGAAGCCCCGGATGGTTGCGCGCAATCGGCAGGCGTGCAAGCGGCCGCGGTTTCAAAAAGCGGCGATTGCCGGACGGCTCAGGATGGCTTGCGCGCCTTCGCGGTGCGGATATCGGCGAGCATCGATCGGACGGCCGGCGACAGCGCCATCTGCTTGGCGCGGCAGGCCGGACCCGGGCCACGCATATAGTGCAATTCCGGCCGGTAGGGATTGAAAGCCTTGGCAACGAAAGCTCGCCAGAAGGCGCTGAATTCGGCGAACAGCGTCGCCTCGCGTTTGGTCGTGGAGCGCGAAAGAGGTGCTGAAATGATGGTAGCCATGACGTGGCCTCAACTGTTTGTCGCGGTTCTGCCGCGAAAATCGCCGTTTTCGGCGTTGAGAACGAGTTTTGGCCTGATTTATTAAAAGATAGTTTCAATTGTCGTGATTCGGCGCGCACATGGCGTCGACCCCGTAATCACCCGTGGCGAATGGACGGAACGTGGTGAACGGATGGAAAACGACCGCCCCGCGGTTGCGCTTTCGGGGGCCGGCCGTTACATCGGCGGCAGCAAAAATTTCCACAAATCGGATCAATTCCAGGGACAGCGGATGGCTCGCCAGTTCATCTATTTCATGCAGGGTCTGACCAAGGCGTATCCGACCCGGAAGGTGCTCGATAACATCCATTTGAGCTTCTATCCGGACGCCAAGATCGGCGTGCTCGGCGTCAACGGCTCGGGCAAGTCGACGCTGCTCAGGATCATGGCCGGCCTCGACAAGGAGTATAACGGCGAGGCCTGGGTCGCCGAGGGCGCCCGCGTCGGCTATCTCGAGCAGGAACCGCACCTCGATCCCGCGCTCAACGTGCGTGAGAACGTCATGCTCGGCGTCGCCAAGCAGAAGGCGATCCTCGACCGCTACAACGAGCTTGCCGTCAACTATTCGGACGAGACCGCCGACGAGATGACCAAGCTGCAGGACGAGATCGAGGCGCAGGGCCTGTGGGATCTCGACAGCAAGGTCGACCAGGCGATGGACGCGCTGCGCTGCCCGCCCGACGATGCCGATGTCACAAAACTGTCGGGCGGTGAACGCCGCCGCGTCGCGCTGTGCCGCTTGCTGCTCGACCAGCCGGAATTGCTGCTGCTGGACGAACCGACCAACCATCTCGACGCCGAGTCGGTGTCATGGCTGGAAGGCCATCTGCGCAACTATCCCGGCGCGATCCTGATCGTGACCCACGATCGCTACTTCCTCGACAACGTCACCGGCTGGATCCTCGAGCTCGACCGCGGCCGCGGCATTCCCTACGAGGGCAACTACTCGTCCTGGCTGGTGCAGAAGCAGAAGCGGCTCGAGCAGGAGGGGCGCGAAGACGCCGCGCACCAGAAGACGCTGGCCCGCGAGCAGGAATGGGTGGCGTCCTCGCCGAAGGCGCGCCAGGCCAAGTCGAAGGCGCGCTACCAGCGCTATGAGGATCTGCTCAAGAAGGCGAGCGAGAAGCAGACCCAGACCGCGCAGATCATCATTCCGGTCGCCGAGCGGCTCGGCGCCAACGTCGTCGACTTCGAGGGCCTCAGCAAGGGCTTCGGCGATCGGCTTTTGATCGACGATCTCACCTTCAAGCTGCCGCCCGGCGGCATCGTCGGCGTGATCGGCGCGAACGGCGCCGGCAAGACCACGCTGTTCAAGATGATCACCAAGCAGGAGACGCCCGACAAGGGCACCATCACGGTCGGCGAGACCGTGCATCTCGGCTATGTCGACCAGTCGCGCGACGCGCTCGAGGGCAACAAGACCGTATGGGAGGAGATCTCCGGCGGCAACGAGCTGATCCTGCTCGGCAAGAAGGAAGTCAATTCGCGCGGCTATTGCTCGGCGTTCAACTTCAAGGGCGCCGACCAGCAGAAGAAGGTCGGCGCGCTGTCGGGCGGTGAACGCAACCGCGTGCATCTCGCCAAGATGCTGAAGTCGGGCGCCAACGTGCTGCTGCTCGACGAACCGACCAACGACCTCGACGTCGACACGCTGCGCGCGCTGGAAGAGGCGCTGGAGGATTTTGCCGGTTGCGCCGTCATCATCAGCCATGATCGCTGGTTCCTCGACCGCATCGCGACCCACATCCTGGCCTTCGAGGGCGACAGCCATGTCGAATGGTTCGAAGGCAACTTCCAGGATTACGAAAAGGACAAGATGCGCCGGCTCGGCCAGGACAGCATCATTCCGCACCGCGTGAAGTACAAGAAGCTGACGCGCTGAATCGGTTCAAGCGGTCGGGCGCGGCTATCGTGCCGCGCTCGACCGTTCCTCGTTTGCAGGATCGTGACGGCATCGCGGCGCAAATCTGCGGCCAGTTGTCGCTTTTCAAGCGCGCGGGATTGCGTAGATAGAGCGCTCCGCAATTCTCAATTCCGCGAGCACTCCAACATGTCCGCACTATCAGACGCGCCCGCCCGCTCGAAGGGCCGGTCGCTGCGTCCCGTTCCCATGCTGATCTTCGGATCGCGTTGGCTGCAATTGCCGCTCTATGTCGGCCTGATCATCGCCCAGGGCGTCTATGTCGTGCTGTTCCTGAAGGAACTGTGGCACCTGTTCGCCCATGCCTTCGATTTCAGCGAGCAGCAGATCATGCTGGCCGTGCTCGGCCTGATCGACGTCGTGATGATCTCGAACCTCCTGGTGATGGTGATCGTCGGCGGCTATGAGACCTTCGTGTCGCGCCTCAATCTGCAGGGACATCCGGACGAGCCGGAATGGCTCAGCCACGTCAATGCCAGCGTGCTGAAGATCAAGCTGGCGATGGCGATCATCGGCATCTCCTCGATCCACTTGCTGCGCACCTTCATCGAGGCCGGCGCGCTGTCGTCCGGCAAGGGCAACTACACCGAGACCGGCGTGATGTGGCAGACCATCATCCACTGCGTCTTCATCCTGTCGGCGATCGGCATCGCCATCGTCGACAAGCTGTCGAACGACTCGATCGAGGGCGCCAAGCAGCAGGTTGGGCATTAGCCGGGACAACGAGTAATGGCTGGCGCGGCGTCATCGCGCGGCGCGCTGGCCAAACAATGCCGGCGCGGATCTGCCGAGCCATTCGGGGATCTGCGCCGCGCCGCGCGGAAATCCGCGGGCCAGGGCAAGGATGAACGCGGTCTGCCAGACGCCGAACAGCACCAGCCAGCCCAGCAAGGTCGGCAGCCTGACGATTGCACCGTAAATGGTTCCGGCCGCGATGGCTGCGATCCAGGTCACCACGACGCTGTCGATCCGCCTGAACGCGGGGTTGATCAGGAGCACGCCGAGAATGGTGATCGCTCCGCCCACCGCACCGCCGATGCCGCCGATCAGATAACCCATCAACGGGTTGTTGCCGAGCGTCTCGGTGATCTGGGCCGGGCTCGCGGCGTTGCCGTCGACCGGGACGGTCTTCGCGTACTGGCCGAGCGCCTGAAGCGTGACGGCGCTGGCATCATAGGCCGCGATCCATGCCGCGGTCGTGATGGCGACCACCAGCGCCAGCTGAAACCGGTCCTTGGCGCCGAACACGACATTGCAGGCGGCGATCGCCGCGCCGAAGATCACCCCTGGCAGGATCGTGATCCCGCCCGCGTCTGAGACGACGAACGAATATTCCAGGACGTTGAGCGCATAGGTCGCGACCAGGCTGCACAAGACGGCGGACGCAAGCGCCAGCACGAGGAAAGGCAAATTCGGTCGGCCGCGCGACTGCGCGCGCTCTGCAGCCAGCATGCGGTCCACCGCGGCGCGCGTCTCGGCCGCGGCACTGCCCTGCGGCTCCAGGATCGTGACCGCCTTGAGATAGGCCGGGACCTGGTCGAGCGGGGTCGGCGCCATCATCACCGGCAGCACGCGATTGCTCGGGTTCGGCCATTTGGCTCGGGCAAAGGCGAGTTCGCTCAAGGTGTAGCGTCCCTTGGTCACCGATTCCGGGCTGATCAGGAACACCATAAAATCGCTGCTTTCGATGGCTTTTTCGACGCGCGCATCGAAGCTGTCGCCCGGCGGGAGATCGTCGTGCGAAAAGAAGACGTCATGGTCGCAATTGCGCAGGGACTGAGCGATGTTGTCAGCCTGCGATTCCAATTCGGAGGGAAATGACAAAAATATGCGCATGGCAAAACTTACCACCCAGAATTGAATTCTGACATTGCCGAATCCACGTTGCAATGCCTGTTTCCGCTAGTGTGCTGAATGCGAAGTTCGTGCGATTTCGCGGCAGCCGCTTTCACGACCTTCGCATTCATAAAGCACACTAGAATCATAAGTTTGCTAGTGTGCTTATCGAATCCGAAGTTCGCTCCGAAGGTGCGGCGAATGATACGAACTTCGGATTCGGGACACGAGGTGAGATCGATCATGAAATGGCCAGCCACCATCGTCGCATGCTGGGTGCTGCTGTGTGTGCCGCTGCAGCGGCCCGCATCCGCCGCCGACGCCGCGTTCACCCAGTTCATCGCCTCGCTGTGGCCGGAGGCCAAGGCGGCCGGCGTGTCGCGCGAAACCTTCGATCGCGAGACGCGCTCCCTCGAGCCCGACTACAAGCTGCCCGACCTGATCCTGCCCGGACGTCCCAAGACCGGCGCGCCGGCGCAGGCCGAGTTCGTGCAGGTGCCGGCCGATTACATCAAGGAGGCCTCGATCGCGCGGCTCGCCGCGGAGGGGCAGCGGCTGCTGCAGAAGTATCGTCCGTCGCTCGACGCGATCGAGAAGCGGTTCGGCGTGCCGGCCACCATCGTGCTGGCGATCTGGGGCCGCGAGACCGACTACGGCCGCTATTCGCTGCCCTACGACACGTTGCGCGTGGTGGCGACGCAGGCCTATGTCGGCCGCCGCAAGGATCAGTACCGCACCGAGTTCATCCTGGCGCTGAAGATCCTCAGTGAGGGCGCCGTGACGCGCAAGGAGCTGCGCTCATCCTGGGCCGGGGCGACCGGATACACCCAGTTCCTGCCGTCGGAGTATTACAAGCACGGCGTCGATCTCGACGGCGACGGCAAGGTGGACATCTGGCACTCGGTGCCGGACGCGCTCGCCTCCGCCGCGCAACAACTCGTCAACAAGGGCTGGCAGCCGGGCGTGCGCTGGGCCTACGAGGTCACAGCACCCGCCAATGCCGATTGCACGATCGGCGTGCCCGAAGTGACAAAACCGATCAGCCAGTGGCTGCGGGCAGGCTTCGTGCCGGTGCGCGGGCTGAAGCTTGGCGCCACCGAGCAGGCGCAATCGGCCTCGCTGCTGCAGCCCGAAGGCATCTACGGTCCTGCCTTCCTGACCACGCCGAACTACTTCGTGATCAAGGAGTACAATTTCTCCGACCTCTATGTGCTGTTCGTCGGCCATCTCGCCGACCGCATGACGAGCCCGCAGCCGTTCGCGACGCCATGGTCGGCATCGAAGCAGCTGCGCTCGGCCGACGTCGAGGCGATGCAGCAGCAGCTGACGAAGATCGGGCTCTACAAGGACAAGCTCGACGGCAAGGCCGGGATGCAGACCCGCGCCGCGCTCGGCGCCTATCAGAAGCAGGCCGGGCTGAAGGTCGATTGCTGGCCGAGCGAGGCGGTGCTGCGCGCGATGAATGGGCAGCGCTGACCTCCAAGCCTGCTTGGTGGCGGAAAACAAAAACCCGGCCGCAAGGCCGGGTTTTCGAGTGTGATGCTGATAGCGTCGGTCGATCAGTCGCAAACCTGGATGCGACGGAAGCGCCAGCCGTAGCCGTCCCAGAAGCGCTCACGAACCCAGCGGCACGGAGCTTCTTCGACGTAGGTCGGGGCCGGTGCAACATAGACCGGAGCCGGACGGGCGCCAGCAATCGCGCCGCCGAGCAGGGCGCCGCCGATCAGGCCGCCGGCAACGCCGGCTGCGACGGCGCCGCCGTCACCAGCCTTGGCAGCCGGAGCAACCGCCAGCGAACCGGCAATCGTGGTAACGGCGACAAGGGCAGCTAAAGTCTTCTTCATGTCTTTGGCTCTCCTGGAAGATGGTGGCGTCGTGGTTCGGCGCCGGGTTTTAGGTGACTCACACGCTGATCTCGAACTGCTGTCTTGCTAAACAGCGCAGAACAGTCAACCGAAAGTAAACGTCCGCAGGCTCATCGCGCAGAAAAGCGGTTTTTTCTGGCCTTCTACAGCAGACGTCCCGGACAAACAGTCGGTTTTCCGGGACATCTGGTTCGAATTAATCGAGATGAACGGCGATCAATCGCAAACGCGCACGCGGCGAACGCGCCAGGTGTAGCCGTCCCAGAACCGCTGGCGCTGCCAGAAGCAATCGGGACCGTAACCGGGCTCGGCGACATAGGCCGGACCGGGCGCGTAGTAGCCATAGCCGGGACCGTAGTAGCCGTTCTGCGAAGCGATCGCGCCGCCGACGATGGCGCCACCGATCAATCCCGCAGCGACGCCAGCGGCGACACCGCGTTGTGCCTGTGCGGGGGCGGGCACCGCCACAGCCGAAACCGCCAGAGTGGCGGCGGCGCAAAGCGCCAGCAATGTCTTCTTCATGACCTCACCTTTCTCACGGGAGCAGGGACAGCGTGCGTTGGCGATCTGTCTCGCCTCAAGGGGTTCCATATTCCGCTTGAATGATCAATGAACGACGCTGCCGTATTCGCGTCCAAATGCTTGCAGCTTTTGGCATATCTTGCAACGCACAAGCTTGTAGCCGCAGTGAACCGGTGCTTGGAGCGGTGGAAGCCGGGATTTGGCCCGGGAGACCGGCCTGACAGGTTTCCTATTCCCGAAAGGCGGCGTCGACCGATTTAGATTGATTCCAATATGAATCCCGCATCAGTTTGGAATTGCTACAAGAACCGGCTTTTCCCTTTGCATCCGGCCGGGGCCGACAATATCCATATTGGCGAGCATCACCCGTTGGACCCGCCTCTTCTGATGATTGTCTGTTCCTGTAACGTCCTCAGCGACCACGATGTCCGCAATGCCGTCAATGGCGGCGGGTCTGTGACACGAAATGCCAAGCAGGTGTATGGCTGCCTCGGCTGTAGCGCCGAATGCGGCCGCTGCGCGCGCACCATCAAGGCCATCATCGACGAGGCGCTTGGCCCCTGCGCCAAGGCCTGCTGCTCGGGTTGCCCCCACAGCGGCCATCCGCACGCTGCCAACGACGAAGACGCCGAGCCGGCCGAATTCGCGCTCGCGGCCTGCTAGGGCCATTTCCGGTTCTGATCGACGCAGAACCGAAGCTTTCCCGTTTCAATGCGTTTTCTTCATGCGATCCGGCTGCAACGTCGCCGGAAACGCTCTGCCTCCGCAAATCCCTTAAATCCGGTGTCCACGCGCTGCTTCCGCGAAGGGTTGCTCTCTCCGGCAATCTGATTTAGAAGCGTTCTAAATTCAGTGCTGGCCGTTTCGGCCGCGACAGGTGGAGTGGATCATGCAAGGCGACCCGAAGGTCATCGATTATCTGAACAAGGGGCTGCGCAGCGAACTGACCGCCATCAATCAGTACTGGCTGCACTACCGGATGCTCAACAATTGGGGCCTCCTGGAGATGGGCAAGGTCTGGCGCAAGGAGTCCATCGAGGAGATGGAGCACGCCGACAAATTCGTCGATCGCATCCTGTTCCTCGACGGCTTCCCGAACCTGCAGGTGCTCGATCCCCTGAAGATCGGCCAGGACGTCAAGGAGATCATCGAGTGTGACCTGGCCGCCGAGATCGGCGCCCGCACGCTCTATCAGGAGGCGGCGACCTACTGCCACGGCGTCAAGGACTATGTCAGCCGCGACCTGTTCGAGCAGCTGATGAAGGACGAGGAAGACCACATCGACTTCCTGGAGACGCAGCTCGACCTGATCAAGCGCATCGGTCTCGAGCTCTATACCCAGAAGCACGTCGGTCATCTGAAGGGCGAGGAGTCCTGATCGGCCTCTTCGCGCTCGGAGAGTGGCTTTCAAAAATGCGAAAGGCGTCCTTGCGGGCGGCCTCTTTCGTTTTCGCGATCCGGATGAAGTGATCGGTCAGTAGCAGCGGATGATGTTGATGGTGCGATCGCCGTCGCGGCCGGGCACCGTCACGCTCTCGGTGGGGCAGCTCGACACATAAGGCCGATCCGACGGCACCACGGCCGGCGGAAACCGATGCGCCCAATCCCAGGGCACGTCCTGGGTGTAGGTGTAGCGAACGTCGTTCGACGCCGGCGCCGGGACCGCGGCGGCGTAGGGAACATCTGCCGCGCCATCATAGTATCCGCCTGCGTCCGGCAACACGATGCCGGGCACGCGCACATGATGACGGAAGGCCGGATGATGGGAGGAAAACGTGCCGCGCGGCGCCGTTCCGGATCTCGCATGGGTCGCGGTAGAGCAAGCAAGCAGCAGCGCTGCAACGCCGAGGGACGCGATCAGCGCCCCATATGTTCGATATGCCATTGTTCGACAAGCCATGGCCGGCACCACTCGCGGTTACGGAGCATTTGTGCAGACGCTAGGCCGCGCCTGAGGGCGCCCGCAAACTCATCCTTAATTATTGGTTAAAAAGTAAGGTTAACAGGAGGTATCTGTTTCAAATTGGCGCGACTGCGTGGCAGTGCCTCAGACCGCGTCCGCCGGAACGAAGCAGCTGATGATGATGTTGCCGCGGTGGTGCACGTACCACACCACGGCCTCGCCGACCGGATTGCCGCGATCGCGGATGATCGCGCGCTCCGGCACCATCATCCATTCGCCCTCGATCGGCACCCAATAGGCGCCGCCCCGAACGTCATAGCTCGTGCGATGGCCGTCGGAGATATCGCAGCACGGCACGCCGTTGGGCGCGATCACGCTTTTGAACCAGGCGCGGATATCGGGCGGCACGTTGTCGTATTGGCCGTTGTCGAACGCCAGCGCTGCGCCCGCCGTCATGGCGAGCCACGCAAACATCGCGCCATGCGTGAGCCTTCGCATCGCATCCCTCCGCGACAGCCTTGTGCGTGACACGCGCGCATGGTCTCGCGCGCGAATCCGATGTTGGTGCGATTAGGCACGAACCGCGCACGAGATGCATGCCCAAAGAATCAGCGAGGCAGCGCTGCTGTCCCGTGATGCAGTGCGGGATCGCCGCGTTCAGGCCGGCTTCTTCGTGCGCGCCTTCTTCGCAGGCTTTGCCGCGATATTGTCCCGGGCCATTGTGAGCGCGCTACGCAACGTGACCTGATCGGCTTTGGCGAGGCGGACATTGGTGCTGCCGCCCTTGCCCCAGCCGCCCGGCACCGGCCGGAAGATTTCCGGCTCGGCCTCGACCACGACAGCCTGTTGCTCCGGGGTCAGCTTCACCATGCCCCAATCCTTGTCGGGATAGCCGAGCGTTGCGAAGATGCGGTTGCCGACGCGAAAGTCGGCGGTGCCGTGATGCGCGCCCTCAATCACCTCGGGCAGGCTCAGCGCTGTGCGGCGGAAGCGGGTTGCGGACATGGTCGCCGACCTCGATCTCGTCGGCGGAGCCTAACACGTGTTGCTGATGGAGGCGTGTCCAGCTAGCTCGCCCTCAGCACGTTCAGCGCGTACCATCCCCAATAAACACGGTGACGCTGGATCAGGCCGTCCTCGATCTCCATGACCTCGACGAGGTCCATCTGATCGCCATCCGGGGACTGGCGCGGATATTCCCAGGTGAGAATTCGGCCGTCGCTGAAGAAACCCTGCTTGAAGCGCCGCCGCTGCGGTGGGTTGGTGCGGAACACGCGCGTGATGAACTCGCGCAGCGCGGCGCGGCCCTGGACGATCCCGTCGGTAGTCTGCATCAGGTGCTGGACCAGCGGGCTTTCGATCGAGGCATCGGGCGCATAGAGCGCCAGCGCCGCCTCGAGGTCCTTGTGGCCGAGGGCCTCGTCCCAGAGCCTGTAGATGCGTTCTGCGTCGGAATTATTGGCTGGCATGATTGTTCCCTTGCGTTTCGTCTGATGGCACCGATTTGAGCGGAAGAGGCTGCCGCGACGTTTCAGGAAAAACTGAAATGAGTTTCACGGCACGGCGAATGCGGCTAGGACGTTTCAGCGCGATCCGGAGGACGATGCGGTGAGACCATCCCAATCCGTGCAGACGGGATTTTCGCGGATCGCCGAGGCATTGGGCGATCCGGTGCGCGAGGCCATGGTCAGCGCGCTGGCCGACGGCAAGGCGCTGCCGGCCGGCGAGCTCGCCGCGGTGGCCGGCATTTCGCCGCAGGGCGCCAGTGCGCATCTGCAGAAGCTGGTGGATGCGCGCGTGCTGTCAGTGTGGGCACAGGGCAGGTTCAGATACTACCGGATCAGGGACGACGACGTCGCGGCGCTGATCGAGAACCTGGTCGATCTTGCGGCGAAAACCACTGCCGGGCGCAAGCGTGCGATGCCGGCCGAGCAGCTCAGGCAATCGCGCACCTGCTACTATCATCTGGCGGGCCAGCTCGGCGTGCTGCTGTCGAATGCGCTGGTGCGGCGTCGCCTTGTCGTCATCGACGGCCGCGATGGTCGCGTGACTGAGCAGGGGCTGGCCTGGTGCCGCGCCGAAGAGATCGATTTCGATCCGGCGCGGCAGCCGCACCTGCGGCTCTGCAATGACTGGACCGAGCGCGTGCCGCATCTCGCGGGTCCGTTCGCCAATGCCGTGCTGGCGCGGCTGGTCGCGATGCGCGGCGTTGCGCCGCATCGGATTCCGCGCGCGTTGCGGATCACCGACCGCGGGCGGGCGTTCTTCGACCGGCTCGGCGTCGAGGTTCCCTTCTGACGCCGCGAGACCGTGCTAGCGGCCGTCCTGGACCTCGGTCTCCGGGCGGTCATTGCCGGAGGCGGTTTCGGTCAGCCATTTGCCGTCCGACGTCTCGTACTGGATCGCCTCGGTGCGCCCGGGAACGCGTTGCTCGTTGGCGGCGCGCCGGGCGGCGGCAAGCGCCGCGGCGTGGGTTGGAAACGGCTCCGAGAACACCCCGTCGACGGTATAGGCCCAGCCGCCGTCGTGCTGGACCACCTTGTAAATCACGTGGCTCATCCGGAACCTCGTTCCATCGTGGACGATGAGGCTGCCAGAATAGACCACGATGTCCTATTTTGCAGCAGCCGATCGTCCTTGAGACACAAGCCCCGAGGTGCGGGCGAGGGAGACCGACATGTGCCGCAATATCAAGACGCTGTTCAACTTCGAGCCGCCCGCCACCGAGGACGAGATCCACGCCTCGGCGCTGCAATTCGTGCGCAAACTGTCCGGCTTCAACAAGCCATCGCAGGCCAATGAGGCTGCCTTCAACCTTGCCGTGGCGGAGGTTTCCGGTGCTGCGCGAAAACTCCTGATCTCGTTGCAGACCACGTCGCCGGCGCGCGATCGCGAGGTCGAGGCGGAGAAGGCGAGGGAGCGCTCGCGGCTGCGGTTCGGCTGAGGCTCGCGCATTCCGTGATGCGGGTCACGGTACGGTGCCATGTCCCCAGGCATCATGACCGTCACCCCGGTCCCGGAGCAAACGCCATGAAGCCTGCCGCCCTGCTCACATTGTGTTCGATTGCGTTCGCCGTGCTCTGGACCTGCGGCATGCTGTGGTCGAGCGGCACGATCGACCTCGCCAACGTCATCATCCTGTCGGCCTGCGGGGCGTTCGCGGGTATTGCCTGGTACTACGCGATGCGCTGGGTCTTCCAGCTCATGCAGCTCGCCGGGCCGTCCGATCCTCCGGCCGAGCCGGGCGCGGAGCGCTGAGCATCGAGCGCGGTGAGCATCGAGCGCGACACGGACACAGCTGGCCGAGTCGCTCCGTGAGGACAAGAAGGGTTACTTCTTGTCCTTCTTGCGGTGCTTCTTCTTTTTCTTGTGATCGTCGTCCTCGTCCTCGTCGTCAGCGAAATCGATCGCGTCGACGTCAAGGGCGATCGCCTCCGCTGCGGCGCGCTCGGCGGCATCGCGTTCGGCGAGCTCTGCGGCTTCACGCTCCTTGGTGCGTTTGTAGTCTTCCCAGGCGTCGAAGATCATGTGCAGCCACGGCATCACCTGCTCGATCGATGGCAATTGGCCGGGCGGGCCGGCTTCACCGCGCGGGCCGGCGGGACCTTGCGGCCCCTGTGGACCAGCCTCGCCGCGCGGCCCCTGCACGCCAGCCTTGCCCTGCGCTCCCGGCTTGCCCTGGGGACCTGCCTTTCCGACCGCGCCCGCCTTGCCCTGCGGACCCGGCTTGCCACGCGGACCTTCCGGCCCAGGCCGTCCCGGATGTCCCTGCGGTCCAGGCTTTCCCGGCTCGCCCTGACGGCCCTGCGGCCCCTGCGGTCCCCGTTGCCCCTGGCGGGAAGTTGTCTCGTCAGCCACTGATATGCTCCGTCGCGATTTGAAGCCGCTTGTAACAGAGGTTGGAGGACGGCTTCAATTCTGCCTGCCGGCACCGATGCAAGCGATCAACAGTCATAATTCCATGCGCGTATTACAATGGAGAGGGCGTATTGCGGGTTCTGGACGGCATATACCGCGAAGGTGCGAGCGAACCGCAATCGCTCGACATCGTCGTGACGCGACACGATGTGCGCGACGAAGCGGCCTTTCGCAGCACGGGTGTGCTCGAGCTCTATGAAGAGCTGTTTCCCGCGAGCGAGCGCGACAGCCCTGACGACATTGTGCGCTGGCTGTTGTCGGATGATGTCGGCGAGCGGCGTCACTTCAGCGTCGGCGGCCACGAGATGTCCTATCGTCTCGACTCGCGCTGCTTCATCCTGCGCGCCGGCGCCGGGCGCGCGGTCGGGCTCGGCTTCTTCACCTACGATCACGCAAGCGACCTGATCTTTTGCAACCATGTCGGCATCGCGAAGGCATGGCGCGGCGGCGGCCTGGCGCGCGCGTTCTATCGCGAGACGGTCGCCATGCTCGATGCGCTGTTTCCGAACAATATCGGCGTGGTGCTCGAGGTCGAGTCATTCGAACGCGATCGCATGGCCGCGATCATCGCCGATCTCGAGCGGACCGGCAGGCGGCAGCTCGCGGCGGAGGAGCGGGACGAGATCCGCCGATTGCTGCGCGCAAGCTGGTACGACAAGCTCGACTATTCCGTGTTCTGCGACGCGCGCACGATGCGGCCACTCGCCTGCCGCTCGCCATGTCTTGATCCGTCTCCGCCGTCATCGGATTGGGTGGGCGGAGAAGTGAGCTACTGGCTCATGTGGCAGGCGCGGACCGGCGCGGCCTCTGCGGAGCCGCGCGCAGGTCAGCTCTGGCACAAGGCCGCCACCGCAATCTATGTCGAGATCCTCGCAAAATCCCTGGTTGCGGCGGATCCGAACGGCCGGCGCGGCTATTGGGACTATGCGACCGCACTGGTAGGCCACACGCTGCAACGGACCGCGGTGGCCGACGTGCGTCTCGCACGCTGCCTCGATGACGATGCCAGCGCGTTGCTGTCGCGCTGGCGGCGTCTTGCGATCGATCTGCCGATCTGACCGCTACGCCGCGGCGTGCTCGCTGTGCGGCACGTCGATGCCGTCGGCCGAATATTCGCGGATCTTGTTCCGCAAGGTCCGCACCGACAGTCCGAGCACGCGCGCGGCACGGGTGCGGTTGCCGTCGCAGCGCGCGAGCGTTTGCAGCACCAGTTCCCGCTCGACTTCATCGACGGTCGCGCCGATCAGCAGCGGGACGATTTCATGTGGAGCCAGCGACGGCAGCAGTGCTTCCGGCGACGGTACGGTGGACGCGTAAGACATGAACTCCTCCCGATCAACGCCCGCCTCGTCGATGAGGCGCAGACATCGAGAATGAACTACCCCGTAAATCAACGGTGTGCCGGTTTGGTTAATAATTCCTTAACACACCCCTAACTCCCTGCTTTGTAAGCAAAATACCCAGAAATCGCCACGATTGCGGTTCCATCGGTCACAATGTCCGGTAGCCGCCATCGACCATCACGATCGATCCCGAGACATAGGCCGAGAGGTCGGAGGCGAGGAAGATCGCGGGACCGACGATGTCCTCCGGCTTGCCGGCGCGGCCGAGCGGGGTGTGATCCATGAAGACCTTCACGAGGTCGGGATTGGAGGCGCGCACCTTCTCGTTCAGCGGCGTCTCGATGAAGCCGGGGCCGATCGCGTTGACGCGCACGCCGTCCTTGCCAAGCTCGGCGGCCAATGCCTTGGTGAAGCCGAGCACGCCGTGCTTGGAGGCGGTATAGGCCGGTGAGCTCGGTGTGCGCAGATGCACGAAGGACTGGATCGAACCGATATTGACGATGCGTCCGTTGTTCTTGCGCAGCGGTGCGAGGAAGGAATGCGTCACGTTGAAGACGCCGGTGAGATTGATCGAGATGATGTCTTCCCAATCCTTGATCACGGCCTCCTCGGCGCCGAGTATGCCGTTGCGGCGCGCGATGCCGGCATTGTTGACCAGGATCGAGACAGGTCCGACCTTGTCGGCGATTTGCTTTGCCATCGCGATGCAGGCGTCGAGGTTGGTCACGTCGAGCGCAAAGCTCTCCGCCTTGCTGCCGGCGCTCCGGATTTCCTTGGCTGCTTCCGCCGCCGCGTCGCCGTTCATGTCGAGCAGTACCACGCGCGCACCCTCGCGGCCGTAGCCCGCGGCGATGGCACGCCCGATGCCCGAGCCTGCACCCGTGATGACGGCGATGTGATTGTCGAGAAGGGCCATGGTGTTTCCTCGTTCTGATTTATGAGCGTTGTCGACAACACTATTCAAAACTGCGCCAACCGAAACGCCAAGCCGCGTTTGCGCGTTGCTGTTATCCGGATTCGGATGACAGTACGGATCGATCATGGACCAGCATATCAGACATTGGAAAGTCGCGATCGCGCGCTTCTGCGCGGCGCTTGATCCCGACTATCGCGAAATGGCTAGAATGATCGCCCAGATCGCCACGACCGACATCGACGACACGCTGCGGCATGCGGCCGCACAGGTGCTGCCGATCCTGCGCCAGGCGGCGCTGAAATCGGCCGACCGCCGCACCAGATCGATGGCGCTGCGCCGTCTCGGCATCGTCAGCGATGCGCTGCACATGCTGTCCGCGCCGCAGTTCGGCCGGCGTGGCTTGACGCCGAAGGCACTGACGCAGGAAGAGCGCTGCCGGCAGTTGCTTGGCCTGCCGTTCGGCCGCCGTCTCGCGGCGACCGAGGTCCATCAGGCGTTCAAGCGCGCCGCCAAGACGGTGCATCCCGACGGTGGCGGCAACGGCCCGGCATTCCTCGAACTCGCCGCCGCGCGTGACGCGCTGATCAAGCATCACTGACGCGCGATGGCGTTACGGCCTGACAGCACAAGGGCGGACGCCGCGTTGTTGCCGCGCGTCTGCCCTGTGCGGGATCGGAGGGGCGCTCAGAACGAGCAGGTGCCGTTGTTGAGGAGGCCGGTCTTGTAGCTGAACGCGGCGTCGAAGGTCGGCAGCTCCTCGCTGACGACGACGAAGTTCGCCGGCCACGGCGTGGTCGGAATGCTCTGGTCCCAGATCTGGCAGAAGCCGGTGTCTTGCCAACGGATCAGATGATAGGGCGTGGCGCTGGCCGGGCTTGCCGCGGCAAGCACGGACACAGTGGCGGCGATGGCGGCACAGGCAATCGCAAGACGACGCATGGAAAATCTCCGGTTTGAAAAAGTGAATGCTCCGCGGGGAAATCCTGGAGCTCAGGGGCCGATCGCCCCGGACATGCAGTGAGTGTTGCAACCCCGGGAACAGGTTCAACGCCGCTTGCGCGGGCACTCCCGTCACCAATGGGCGCCTGCTGTGCCAAATTGCGCCTGACGACGCGCTTGCTACAGTCGGCGCATTGCGATTCGTGCCCGCGTCGCGACGCGAGCAAATCGACGTGAGCCAAATCGATGTGAGAAAATCCCGGGAGACCGCACATGAAACTTTCATCCACCCTTCGCGCCGCGCTGGTTGCACTGATGGCCTTCACCGGCCTCGCTGTCTCCACCGCCGCGCGCGCCGACAGCGGCTTCGTGACGCTCACGATCTACAAGGCCGGATGGTTCATCGGCGGCTCCGGCGGCAGCGGCGTGCTGACGTTCCGCGGCCGCTCCTATCGGCTGTCAACCGGCGGTCTCGACTACGGCCTGGTGTTCGGCGGCTCCAAGACCGTGCTGCGCGGCCGCGTCAGCAACATCAATCGTCCGTCCGACGTTGCCGGCGTCTATGGCGCGGCGGGCGCCGGGCTTGCCCTCGGCCGCGGCGCGCGCGCGATCGTGCTGACCAATCAGAAGGGCGCGGTGCTTGAACTGACCGGCCACCAGGTCGGCCTGATGGCCAACGCCGATCTGAGCGGGCTTGCGATCACGATGCGGTAGCGCGTTTTGTCCAATCTATCCCGGTCATCCTGAGGTGCGAGCACTTGCGAGCCTCGAAGGATGCACGGCCCGGCTGGTGGCCGATTTATCCTTCGAGGCTCGTCGAAGAGGCTCGCACCTCAGGATGACCGGGATAGAGCATTATCGAGCGAAGTGGCTACCGGCTTCGCGTGAAATAAAGCGCCAAAAGAGCAATCGAGAGCCGCGTTCCGATCCCGTCGGAACGAAACGGCTCTGGCGGGCAGGGTGTGCGCCTGCGTGATTTCGGAATACTAGAATCGTAGCCGTGAGTTGCCCGACGTGTCAAGTGGCCGGTCGAACGCCGGCCGCCGCTGCTGGCTCCTTTGCATGGGGTTGTTTTCGACAATTTGGCAACGCACCTCCCTGCGCGTGACCACGGCGGTGCTTACCTGAACAGATGCAGCGCGGCGTATTGCAGCAGCATGATGGTCTTGCCGTCGACGATGCGGCCATCGCTGATCATGGCGAGTGCGTCGTCGATCGCAAGCTCCAGCACCTCGATGTCCTCGCCCTCGTCGGCGAGCCCGCCGCCGTCGCTGACGCGCATCGCGGCATCGTATTCGGCGACGAAGAAATGCAGCTTCTCGGTCACCGCACCCGGCGTCATGAAGGCTTCGAACACCTTGCGCACGTGCGCGAGCCGGTAGCCGATCTCTTCCTCCGCCTCGGCGCGAATGCGCGCTTCCGGCGCAGCGTCGTCGAGCATGCCGGCGGCGGCCTCGATCAGCAGATCATCATAGCCGTTGGCGAAAGCGGGGTAGCGGAACTGGCGCACCAGCACCACGGTGCGGGTGTTCAGATTGTAGGGCAGCAGCGCCGCTCCGTTGCCGCGGTCATAGACCTCGCGCACCTGGGTCTGCCATTCGCCATTGCTGCGGCGGTAGTCGAAGGTCGCGCTCTTCAGCTCGTAGCGGCGCTTCGAAAGCAGCTGGACGTCCTTGACGCGGACGCGGTCGGCGATGCTCATGCGTAACCCTTTAATTTCGTCACGACGTCGCTTCGCGGCCGTCGAGCCATTTGGCCAGCATCACCGAGGTCGACTTCTCATAGCCGAGCGATTGGTAGAATGCGCCGGCCTTGGCGTTCTCCCGGCGCACCAGCAATTGCAGCTTCGGCACGCCGGCATTGCGCAGCCAGTCCTCGGCCGCCGCCATGATGTTGCGGCCAAGCCCATTGCCCTGGAGGTTGGGATCGACCGCGACGTAATAGACCCAGCCGCGATGGCCGTCATGACCGACCATCGCGGTTGCGACGATCGTGTCCGAGTTGCGGCCGACCAGGATGGCCGAGCTCGGTCCGCGCCGCGCCAGCGCGATATCGGCGGCCGGATCGTTCCACGGCCGGGTCAAGCCGCACGCCTGCCACAGCGCGACGACGTCGGCGACGTCGGCGTCGGTGATCTCTGCAATGGCAAGCGAGGGGGAGGGCACTGTCGTCTGCACGGTCACAGCACCTTGCCCGGGTTCATGATGCCGAGCGGATCGAGCAT
Source organism: Bradyrhizobium sp. USDA3010 (assembly GCF_056429065.1). Classification (NCBI taxonomy): domain Bacteria; kingdom Pseudomonadati; phylum Pseudomonadota; class Alphaproteobacteria; order Hyphomicrobiales; family Nitrobacteraceae; genus Bradyrhizobium; species Bradyrhizobium sp. USDA3010. The sequence continues at coordinate 68,102 of NZ_JBWJZD010000028.1, read as the reverse complement.
CGCCTTGACCTGCCGCATCAACTCGATCGCGACCTTGTCCTTGACGTCAGGCAGTTCGTCGCGCTTGAGCACGCCGATGCCGTGCTCGGCCGAGATCGAGCCGCCCATCCGCAGCACGATCTCGAACACGACGGCATTGACGTCGTGCCAGCGCGCCAGGAAGTCGGCCGCATTGGCGCCGACCGGCTGGCTGACATTGTAGTGGATGTTGCCGTCGCCGAGATGGCCGAACGGCACCGGCCGCGCGCCCGGGATCAGCTTCACGACGGCCGCGTTGGCCTCCGCGATGAAGGCGGGCACCGCCGCGACCGGCACCGAGATGTCGTGCTTGATCGAGCCGCCCTCCGGCTTCTGCGCCGCCGACATCTCGTCGCGCAGCTTCCAGAACGCCTGGCGCTGGCTCAGATTGGCGGCGATCACGGCGTCATCGACGATGCCGTCTTCCATGCCCTGGGCGAGGATCGCCTCCAGCGCGTCGCGCGCATCGTCACGCGACGACGACAATTCCATCAGCACGTACCAGGGATGCTTGCTCTCCAGCGGATCGCGGATATCGATGCCGTGGCGGATCGAGAAATCGACCGCGATGTCGGCGAGCAATTCGAAGCTCGTCAGGCTGCCGGCCGCCTCGTTGCGCGAGATCGACAGCAGCTTCAATGCCGCCGCCGGCGACTTCAGGCCGACATAGGCGGTCTCGACCGCGCGCGGCTTCGGAAACAGCCTCAAGGTTGCGGCAGTGATGATGCCGAGCGTGCCTTCGGCACCGATGAAGAGGTTGCGCAGGTCGTAGCCGGTGTTGTCCTTCTTCAGCTTGGACAAAGCGTTGAGCACGCGGCCATCCGCGAGCACGACCTCGACGCCGAGGGCCATCTCGCGCGCCACGCCATAGGCGAGCGCTCCGGTGCCGCCGGCATTGGTCGAGAGGTTGCCGCCGATGGTGCAGCTGCCTTCGGCGCCGAGCGACAGCGGAAACAGCCGGTCGACATCGCTTGCCTTCTGCTGCGCGATTTGCAGCACCACGCCGGCCTCGCAGGTCATGGTGTTGGATTCGACATCGATGTCGCGGATCTTGTCGAGCCGCCGCAGCGACACCACGACCTCGCCGTGATGCGGTGTCTGGCCGCCGACCAGGCCGGTGTTGCCGCCCTGCGGCACCAGCGCGATCCTGTGCTCGCTCGCAAGCTTGCAGATCGCAGCGACTTCGGCGGTCGAGCCCGGGCGCAGCACCAGCGGCGAGCGGCCGTGAAACAGGTCGCGCTCCTCGGTGACGTAAGGCTCGATGTCGGCGGCATCTGTCACGGCATATTTGTCGCCGACGATGGCGCGGAATCTTGCGAGCAATTCGGGTGGAAGCGGCGGCACCGCTGATTGGACGATGTTCATTTTTTCTTGGTCTTTCACTCAGTCGGGATCTTTATTGAGGCATGACCTCAGCGCAAACGCGTGGCGTTTGTCGCGGGGAAACCGGCTCGCACTCTATCCGGGTCATGCCTGTTACCGCCCAACCGCTGCGCGGCGCAGCCGGTCATTGATGGCTTCGCCGAGCCCATCCTCGGGAATGGGCATCACGGCGATAGTATCCGTGTTTCTCTTGTCGAGCGTGCGAAGGTAGCCGAACAGATTGGCGGCGGCCTCGGCGAGATCGCCGCGCTCGGACAGGTTCATCTCCACGGAGGCGCATTCGCGCCGCCCGACCTTGACCGGCCCGAACGCCAGCAAGGCTTCACCGACATGGACATCGCTGGCATTGAGCCGGACCGGTGTCCGCGGTGCATAATGTGACGCGAGCATGCCCGGGGCGATCGGCTGAGCGTCGCCTTCCGCATCGGGCGGCGGCGATTGCAGCGGCTGGCCGAGCACGCGCTCGATCTCGGCGCGGGTCAGCCCGCCCGGCCGCAGCAGCACCGGATCGGAGAAGCAGCCGACGATGGTGGATTCGACGCCGACCTCGACCGGGCCGCCGTCGACGATCAGCTCGATCCGGCCCGCCAGATCGCCGTTCACGTGCTCGGCTGTGGTGGGCGAGACATGGCCGGAGAGATTGGCCGACGGCGCTACCACGGCACCGCCAAACGCCTTGATGATGTCGCGCGCCACTTTGTGGGCCGGAATGCGTATAGCGACCGTATCGAGCCCGGCGGTTGCGAGTTCAGCGACCGGGCAGGACAGCGCCTTCGGCAGCACCAGGGTGAGGGGACCGGGCCAGAATGCTTCCGCCAGCCGCAAGGCCTGCCCGTCGAACAGGGCGATCCGGCGCGCGGCGCCGAGATCGGCGACATGGGCAATCAGAGGATTGAAGGCCGGCCGGCCCTTGGCCTGGTAGAGCCGGGCGATCGCGGCGGCGTTGCCGGCGTCGGCGCCGAGGCCATAAACCGTCTCGGTCGGAAACGCCACCAGGCCGCCCTCGGCCAGTACCCCGGCCGCGGTCGCCGTGGCGGCAGCGCCGGCGGGCAAAATGTGCGTTTTCAGGCCAGTATCCACTGTGACTAGATTCCTCAATTGGGTGCCTTGTGGTCCCTTGCGGTCCCCGAAACCCGACGCTATAAGCCGGCCTCTTAGTCGGAGTGTGGCTCAGCCCGGTAGAGCACTGCGTTCGGGACGCAGGGGTCGCAGGTTCGAATCCTGCCACTCCGACCAGATTTCCTTAGGTTTTTTGTTCTCATCGGTGGCTGTTCCCGAGTCAACCACCGATTTGACCACCGAAACATACCGCGCTTTTTGGCCAATGGCTGCCGCCGCCCCCTGCAAATGATCGGGATGGTGATGGCCATAGGTTTCCTGCAGGACCTCCGCCGACATGCCGAGGAACCCGGCCGCCTCCCAGATCGGCACGCCACGCTGCATCAACCAGGTCGCTGCCGTGTGGCGCAACGTGTGCGGAGTGACTTTCCCGGGCAGCCTGGCCAGATCCACGGCAGATTTGAAGCCTTTCTTTACGGATGCGACCGGTTTGCCATTGAACTCGACGAAGCAGGTGCTGATCAGCTTCCGGTCTTGCCAACGACGCAAATGAGCCAATAGCCGGGGTGGGAGCGGAGCTGGTGTCTGACGCTTCTTGGTGGCTCGCTTCCCGATCGGCCTCCGGTAAAAGATACCACGCTCGAGATCAACGTACGAGTGCCCAAGCTCGGGGTATGGCGATGCCGCCGCGATCGCGCCTGCCCGCGTGCCGGTGTAGAGGCCGATCAGGATAAATCTGGCCACGTGTCGCAGCGGTCGGCGGTCTGTCCATACCGGGTCGCCCTTTGAGCTGCCTGCGTGGATTGTCTGTTTTTCGCGATAGCGCCAACATTGCCAAATCAGGGCCGCCGCCTCGCTGCGTGTCAGCCACCGGTCGCGCGCCTCGCCTTTCGGCGGAAGGGACACGCGAACCGTGCCTCGGTGAAAGCCCTCTTTTGCATGATGGTTGATCGCAGCGCGGAAAGTCTCGAGATCACGGCGCGCGCCGCCCTTTTTGCCGCGATGTCTGACGTAAGCCGCACAGGTTTGCGCGTTGACTGCCGCCAGCTTCTTGCCACCCCAGAAATCGTTGAGCCGGTCGATCCTCGCTTCGATTTCAAACTGATCACCGGGCTCGCCGATATCGGTCAGATAGATCGACAGCACGTCGGCGCAATCGATGTCGTCAATATCTCGTCGACTACGCTCCGGTTGATATTTTTGCGCGATGTAGTTTGCTAACGCTTGCTCTGCTTTCTGCGGAGGCTTTGTTTCAGACGCGCTCGCAATGCATCCTGTGGCGATATGACGGTCGCCGTCCTTGATAATCCAAACGGACTGGGCGACGAGATTGCCTCCGCGATACCGTGCTTTGCGTCTGTAGAGCCGGGCTCCCTTGCTTGGACGCGGCATAATTCCCTCATTCTCTCTATATGAAACAGTGTCGTGTAATCCTTGCCCGCAATGCGCTCGATAATGAGCCTTCCGCGAGCACTCTCTCTGCGCAACCCGGAGGCGGTCATCGAACCATCGGGAAATGCCACGGCCGCCGCCACCGAAAGCCGAAGTGGATCGTGCAGTCCAACAGCTTCGCGGTGCTTTGTGTCGATCATGTCAGTGAAATCGCAAACTGCGAACGCAATGACGGTGATCGAGCCTTAGGCGAGTGGCATTCTTGTTTCTCTGATTGTTTAGAGCGTGTGTTTGTCTCGGAGTTGATGGGAGCCGAAAATGTGTTTCTGTATTGATCAAAGATGCGGTTCTGATCAGCGTTTCCGTTTCTGATCAGCCGCTCCGTGGTGCTGGATGTCTCGGGATTGTCAGAGCCCATCGGCACATACAATCAACCCGTGGACGGCAACTCAATTGCGACGAGCCGCAGTTTGGGCCGATATCATCGGGCAGGGAGAATGCCTGGGACGGAAGCGCCAGCGTTATCCTAGGTGCGGATATTGATCACTTTTGCGAAAGGGCTCATTTCACGTTGTTCGTTTCGGCCGAGTTCTCGACTTGCCATACCGTCAACGGTGCGGGCGAAACAGACTCGACGAAGTTGGCCGCTGACTCGGCTACGCGCAGCGCTTCACACGATGGCCGATAGATCGATCTAGTTCGACAATATGCGGGGCTTGCTCGACGTGGCTTGCTGGATTCTATCGGGTCGAATGTTTTGCCGGTACTGGTAGATTTGACAGGTGGAGTATTGGCCTGACGAACCACGGGTGCGCTTCGATTCGGGATCTCGATGCGCTCGATGTCTGTTTTACCGCTGCTCCAGGGACGATTTCCCTGCTCATGGCTGTACGACCTGTGGCAGCCGTCCCGCCGCCGAAACCCTCGCATGCTTCTTTTTTCCCCGCCGGCAAGCCGGCTCCTCGCGGCCGCTTCGCTGCAAAAAAGGCGCGAGCTCGGGTGCGCCGCTGACGCTTCGCCCCAGGGGTTCGGCGGCGTTCGGCCGCCACGACGGTCTCGCCATCGCAGGGGATCGGCCCTGCGGCAACGAAGGAGACAGACCATGACTGCAATCGGATTCGTCACCCGTAACGACAACGGCGGCTTCAGGGGCGAGCTCAAGACCTTGTCCATCCGTGCCCACATCGACATCGTTCCCAACAGCGGCAAGTCGACTGAGGCCCAGCCGGATTTCCGCATCCTCGCCCAGGGAGTTGAGATCGGAGCCGGTTGGATCCGGCGCGGCGAGAGCAGCGGCAAGAACTACATCAGCCTGTCCCTTGCGGCACCTGAGCTCGGGTCTCGCAAGCTCTACGCCAACCTTGGCCGAGCCGTCGGCTTGGGCGACGATAACGGCTTCTTCCTGATCTGGAATCCCGGAGACTAGCCCGGGATTTTGGGCTCCCGCGCCTCGCGCGGGAGCCTTTTCTGTCTCCAAGCGGTTGGCTCTTGATCGTCGCGTTCGGCGCGCGGGCAATCGAACGCGGAACGGCACTTGGTCTGTGTGCCTTGGAGCGGTCCAAAGGCCACGACAGCGAGCGCAAGCTCGAGAATCTTCTCCTGGGCGCCCTAGCTTAACGGGGGGCTTGAGGGGTACTGCCCGTCACCCTGCACAATCCGAGAAGCCTCGAGATTCATGCCGCCATCGATTCGCGCCTGGGGCGAGGCGCCGTATTGCTGTTTGGTGGGCTTGTCGAGGCGCCTGGAAGATGAGCTGCATGACTTGACCTGAACTGGTCGATTCGTGTCGATGGGGAGCACCGTCTTGTGAGAAATCCGCCTCAAGGCCAGGTTCGAGCGAATGCTGCAGACGCCGGCTATGCGCGAGAGCTGGTTTACGATGAGATCCTCAAGGGCCTCGATGTCAGACACCATAACGCGGAGAAGATAATCGCTATCCCCGGTCATCAGATAGCATTCCATCACCTCGCTAAGGCGATCAATTGAACGCGTAAAGCTCTCGAGTGATGGTTGGGCCTGTCTTTCAAGCTTTACTTGTATGAATGCCGTAACGCCGATGCCGAGAACCGCGGGATCCAGCACTGCAATTCGCCGGTCAATTACCCCGAGCTTTTCGAGCGTACGAACTCGGGCGAGACAGGGAGACGGTGAAAGATTGACACGGGAAGCAAGTTCAACGTTGGTCAAACTGGCGTTCTGCTGCAGTTCATTCAAGATCTTTATGTCGATCCTGTCCAAAGCCGTCGTCGTCATTTCGTTCTCCCATGGGCAAGCATTCGTCGTCCCATCGAGGCCCGGCCCCTCGCGTTATCTCGCGTGGTGACATCTCGATGAAACAAATGCTATCCCTCGCCCGGGCATGTAGAATTTCGATAAAATGACGACTTGTATCGAAAAACGGTCAATCTGGTCTTGCCGCCCGAACGTGTGGCCTACGCGCCGTTGCCTGTTGCCGTCCCGATGGGCAACACGATTGCAAGCTGGGCATTACATTTGGTCGCGGGCCTGAATCGGGGTCCAGCGCGAAGCCTGCAATCTCTGGAGATCCGGGTCTTTGTCGTCGGGCCTAGCCAGGTATTTGGTAGGGCAGTATGTCCCTGCGATCGCGGTCTATTCTCAATCTGCTCTTGAGCGGCGGAATCGCCCGCTGAGAACAATTGGTCCGCTCGCAGATTCGGCAAGAAATTCCGATGGGATCGTAAGTGCCTTTGTTTGTGAGGTCGAGCCCGTCTGCATACACGAAATCTTTCGCGTAGGAGACCTCGCATCCCAGCGCGATGGCATAGCGCGGACGAGGAGAGCCGAAGCCGCCCCGGCCCTTCGAAAGCTCGGTTGCGATACAAAGAAATCGGATGCCGTCTGGTGTCTCGGCGAGTTGCCGAATGATTTGACTTGGGACCTCGAATGCCTGGTGAGCATTCCAGAGCGGGCACGCGGCTCCGTAACGTGCAAATTGCAGCTTTGCCGCGCTGTGGCGTTTGGTGATGTTTCCGGCGCGGTCCAATCGCGCGAAGAAAACGGGCACCCCCTTCGAGCCTTGCCGTTGAAGCGTAGACAGGCGATGGGCAACCTGCTCAAGGCTCGCACCGAACTTGGTCGCGAGCAATTCGAGATCGTGCCGTAGCTCTCGAGACGATTGCAGGAATCTTTGGTACGGTAAAATGAGGGCGCCGGCAAAATAGTTTCGCAATCCGGCCGCGCACACGTTTCGTGCATCGACTGATCGAAACGTCGCCCGATCTGCAATCTGACCAATCCGGTCTTCTTCTTCAAGCGCCGCAATTTGCAGGGCAATCTGGAAGGTTCGAGTTGGTGTAGGTAGATATTGGCTCAGAAAAAGCGTGCGCGATGCACGATCGAATTGCCGCAACGAGGTCTCGTTAGGACCGCTCTGGCGTATCTGCACGCCATGTTGCGATTCCAGGTAGCTGATCAACGCGGTTGTCGCGTTGCTGTCGGGAATATTCAGCCGTTCAGCAAGAGCCTCGGCCGCCGTATCCAACTCGTGGACGTAGTTGTCGACCAGGTGAAAGAAATCGCGAACTTCCTCGTAAGCCGTCGGCTCTCCCGCCAGGTTGGCGATCTGGCCATCCAGGCTGGCGAGCTGCTCGCTGTTGCGACGATATGCCTGATGAGCGATCAGGAGCGCTTGAGCGAAACCGGGAGCGTTCTGAACCACCAGTTTCAACTCTTGTATGCTGGGCGCGTAGGAAGCGAAGATCGGATCAGCCAACGACTCGGTCAGAATCGAAATGACTTTGTCACTGTCGTTAAGCGATAAGGAGCTAAGGTCGACCTGAAATTTTTCGGCGAGAAGCACCAGTACAGAGGCCGAAACCGGCCGCTGATTGTTCTCGATCTGATTCAGGTAACTAAGCGAAATTCCCAGCCGCTCAGCGAACGCGGCTTGGGTGAGCCTTGTGCCCTCCCTTACCTCGCGGAACCGCCGACCAATATAAAGCTTTCCTGCCATTTGCAACTTCGCAATTTACTATTCGCAATTATGTAACATGTGCAAATGTGCGTCTTCAAGCCTTCTCAGGTCTCGTATTGCTTGTGTATGGCGGGGTAGGTGCCTGCCTTAGCGGACCCACTGAGGATAGTTGCGTGATCTCCACAATTGAAGCTCTCGAAGAGCGGCGCGCCGGCGCCAAGCTGGGCGGCGGCGAAAAGCGCATCGAGGCGCAGCACGCCCGCGGCAAGCTGACCGCCCGCGAGCGGATCGAGCTCCTGCTGGACAAGGGCTCGTTCGAGGAATTCGACATGTTCGTCGAGCACCGCTCGATCGAGTTCGGCATGGAGAAGACCAAGATCCCCGGCGACGGCGTCGTCACCGGCTGGGGCACGGTCAACGGCCGCAAGACTTTTGTCTTCGCCAAGGACTTTACGGTGTTCGGCGGCTCGCTTTCCGAAACGCACGCACTGAAGATTACAAAACTTCAGGACATGGCGATGAAGGCGAGGGCGCCGATCATCGGTCTCTATGACGCCGGCGGCGCGCGCATCCAGGAGGGCGTCGCTGCCTTGGCGGGCTATTCCTATGTGTTCCGCCGCAACGTGCAGGCCTCGGGCGTGATCCCGCAGATCTCCGTCATCATGGGCCCGTGCGCCGGCGGCGACGTCTATTCGCCCGCGATGACCGACTTCATCTTCATGGTGAAGAACACCAGCTACATGTTCGTCACCGGCCCTGACGTCGTGAAGACCGTCACCAACGAGGTGGTGACCGCGGAGGAACTCGGCGGCGCCTCGGTGCACGCGACGCGCTCCTCGATCGCCGACGGCGCGTTCGAGAACGATGTCGATGCACTGTTGCAGATGCGCCGGCTGATCGACTTCCTGCCGTCGAACAACACTGACGGCGTGCCGGAATGGCCGAGCTTCGACGATATCGGCCGGGTCGACATGTCGCTGGATACGCTGATCCCCGACAATCCGAACAAGCCCTACGACATGAAGGAGCTGATCCTGAAGGTCGTCGACGAGGGCGACTTCTTCGAGATCTCGGAGACCTTCGCCAGAAACATCGTCACCGGCTTCGGCCGCATCGCGGGCCGCACCGTCGGCTTCGTCGCCAACCAGCCGATGGTGCTGGCGGGCGTGCTCGACAGCGATGCGTCACGCAAGGCCGCGCGCTTCGTTCGCTTTTGCGATGCCTTCAACATCCCGATCGTCACCTTCGTCGACGTGCCGGGCTTCCTGCCCGGCACCGCGCAGGAATATGGCGGGCTGATCAAGCACGGCGCCAAGCTCCTGTTCGCCTATTCGCAGTGCACCGTGCCGCTCGTCACCATCATCACCCGCAAGGCCTATGGCGGTGCCTTCGACGTGATGGCCTCGAAGGAGATTGGCGCCGACATGAACTACGCCTGGCCGACCGCGCAGATCGCCGTGATGGGCGCCAAGGGCGCGGTGGAGATCATCTTCCGCAGTGACATCGGCGACCCCGACAAGATCGCGGCGCGAACCAAGGAATACGAAGACCGCTTCCTGTCGCCCTTCATCGCCGCCGAACGCGGCTACATCGACGACGTCATCATGCCGCATTCGACAAGGCGGCGGATCGCACGGGCACTGGCGATGCTCAGGGATAAGAAGGTCGAGATCCCCGCGAAGAAGCACGACAATCTGCCTCTGTGATCATGTTCAAGAAAATCCTGATCGCCAACCGCGGCGAGATCGCCTGCCGGGTCATCAAGACTGCGCGCCGTATGGGGATTGAGACGGTTGCCGTCTACTCCGAGGCCGACCGCGACGCGCTGCATGTCGAGATGGCCGACGACGCCGTGTTGATCGGCCCGCCCGCCGCGGCCGAGAGCTATCTTCTGATCGACAAGATCGTCGACGCCTGCCGCAAGACCGGCGCACAGGCGGTTCATCCCGGCTACGGCTTCCTGTCCGAGCGCGAGGCGTTTCCGCGCGCGCTGGAAGCAGCCGGCATCGTCTTCATCGGCCCGAACCCCGGCGCCATCGCCGCGATGGGCGACAAGATCGAATCCAAGAAGGCCGCGGCCAAGGCCAAGGTCTCGACCGTGCCCGGCCATCTCGGTGTCATCGAGGACGACAAGCACGCGGTCCAGATCGCCGACGAGATCGGCTACCCCGTGATGATCAAGGCCTCCGCCGGCGGCGGCGGCAAGGGCATGCGCATCGCGCATTCGAAGAGCGAAGTCGCCGAAGGCTTCAACCTTGCCAAGGCCGAGGCGAAGTCGTCATTCGGCGACGACCGCGTCTTCATCGAGAAATTCATCGTCGATCCCAGGCACATCGAGATCCAGATCCTCGGCGACAAGCATGGCAACGTGATCTATCTCGGCGAGCGCGAGTGCTCGATCCAGCGCCGCAACCAGAAGGTCATCGAGGAAGCGCCGTCGCCGCTGCTCGACGAGACCACCCGCCGCAAGATGGGCGAGCAGGCGGTCGCGCTGGCCAACGCGGTGAACTACGATTCCGCCGGCACCGTGGAATTCGTCGCCGGCCAGGACAAGAGCTTCTACTTCCTGGAGATGAACACCCGTCTGCAGGTCGAGCATCCCGTCACCGAGCTGATCACCGGCATCGACCTCGTCGAGCAGATGATCCGCGTCGCCGCCGGCGAGAAGCTTGCACTCGCGCAGAAGGACGTCACGCTGACCGGCTGGGCGGTGGAGTCCCGCGTCTATGCCGAGGATCCGTTCCGCAACTTCCTGCCGTCGATCGGCCGCCTGGTGAAATACCGTCCGCCGGCCGAGGCCAGCCATGACGGCATTACGATCCGCAACGACACCGGTGTGCAGGAGGGCGGCGAGATCTCGATCCATTACGATCCGATGATCGCCAAGCTCGTCACCCATGCTCCGTCGCGTGCCGCGGCGATCGAGGCGCAGGCGACCGCGCTCGACGCCTTCTATGTCGACGGCATCAGGCACAACATTCCGTTCCTGTCGGCGCTGATGAACCATCCGCGCTGGCGCGAGGGCCGGCTCTCGACCGGCTTCATCGCCGAAGAATTCCCCAAGGGATTCTCCGCCCGTGCCCCCGAGGGCGAGATCGCGCGGCGGCTGGCCGCGGTCGGTGCCGCGATCGATCACGTGCTGGGCGAGCGCAAGCGGCAGATTTCCGGCCAGATGGGCGGCCGCGTGGTGCAGCGCGAGCGCCGCCGCGCGGTGTGGCTCGACCGCGCCGAGATCGCGCTCGATGTCGCACGCGAGAGTGACGCCATCGCGGTGCGCTTCATCGGCGCCGACGGGCTCCCCGGCAATCCGCACAATCTGGTGTCGAGCTGGGCGCCGGGCGAGCCGGTGTGGCAGGGCACCATCGACGGCAATTTTGTCGCCGTGCAGGTGCGCGCGATCAACAACGGCTTCCGCCTCGCGCATCAAGGCTATGAGGTGCCGGTCTATGTCTTCACCGAGACCGAGGCGACCTCGGCGCGGCTGATGCCGGTGGTCTCGGCGGCCGACACCGGCAAGAAGCTGCTGTGCCCGATGCCGGGCCTCGTGGTGTCGATTGCGGTGACCGAGGGCCAGGAGGTCAAGGCCGGCGAGACGCTCGCGGTGGTGGAAGCCATGAAGATGCAGAACGTGCTGCGCGCCGAGCGCGACGGCACGGTGAAGAAGATCCACGCCACCGCCGGCGCCACGCTTGCGGTCGATGCGCTGATTCTGGAGTTTACGTGACAACAAGGTATCGCGATCTTCGCATTCTACCGTGAGGAAATGTCGGTGTTCCAGGGCGGCAATGGGACGATCGCCCTCGTATGTCAATGGACTATGGTTGATCAAGGTCGAACGATTTTGCGCACGCGTCTGACTTTCAGTCCGCGTCACATCAAGGCGAACCGAAGTTCCACAACATACTGAAGTGAGCATTCTGAAAGCCTCATTCATGCGACCTGCGGAGACTCTAGAATCGAGCCGCCTTGCAGCAGCGTGAATGGGCCGGCAGAGAGCTCCAATAGTGCAAAATCGATCATCGGTGACTCGCGAGCTGCACAAGCGCACGGCATTAGATCACCAAGGATCGCCGCCCGCCAAATCGCAACCGGCGGAAACGATGATGCGCGCCGATCGCTCTTCCGCGGAAGCGTCAGCGTTCCAATAACGCTATGAATCGTCTCCCCTCTTCGCACGTGCCGGGATTAAGCAACCCGGTCCGATAGCGTGCAGCATAATATGCTGATTGGCGATGCGCGTGGTGAACACTTCGAACATTAATGCCGCCCGGCCGGCGCAAATATCATCCGACAATCGTGGTCTGAAGGTCACAGATCGATGGTGAGCCTGGAATCGAAAGCGAAAGATGAAGCTCAAGCACATCTATCTTACCGCCCTGGAGCCTGAAGCGTTAGCCCGGTTCTATGAAGCGCTCGGATTGACGATCCGCTTCGCCGACAGCGCCAAGTGGGTTCAATTCGCCGGAGAGAAGGCCGCCTTCTGCATCGCAAGCCCGGGAGAGTCGGTATCCGAGCGGGCTCGGAATGCGGTCGTCGTATTTGAAGTGGATGATCTGGAGCTGACGCTCGATCGAGCCCGTGCCTTGGGAGCCGAGGTTTTCGGTGAAGTGCGGGATATGGGGGCGCATGGTCGTGTGGCTAACTTGCAGGATCCGCAGCACAACACGATCCAGCTCTTTCAGGCTGCGATCGCGCAGGGCGGCTAGCCGGCTCCGGATAATTCGGTTCGAGTATTTGCGGGAACCCATCACCATGAACTTCCGAGTGTCTCCGATGCCAAATCAAGAAACCCCGGTGTTCAGCAGCGCGGAATTCCGGAGCGCAATGCGCAGCGTGCCCGGTGCAGTATCTATCGTGACCACGGGGATACAACCGGGCAGGCACGGTTTGACGTTGACGGCCGGCTGCTCATTGTCAACGGACCCATCAAGCGTGCTCGTTTGCGTCAACAAATCCGCCGGCGGTCACGACACAATAAAGCAGAGCGGATCATTCTGCTGGAATATTCTCACGGCTGATCACGCCGAGCTGGCAAAGAGGTTTGCGGGACAGGACGGAAGCAAGGGTGACATACGCTTCACTGAAGGTTTGTGGCGTAAACTCACTACAGGTGCGCCCAGCCTAATCGAGGCAATTTGCAGCTTCGATTGCCGGGTGTCGGGCGCGTACGATGCAGGTAGCCATACGATCTTTGTCGGCGAAGTGGTTGCGCAGACGACCAACCTCGATCGCGAACCGCTCGTCTACGTAAACGGCGACTTCACCGTACCGAAGCGTTAGAAATCCACACTTCGACCAATTCGGCTGTCGAAGGAATGTTGCACGTTAGTCAGAATAGCGTCGGCATGCCGGCCGAGATGTCGCCGCAAAGCTCGAGCCAGAACGTCCTGTCGCTAAGAGGATACCCGTCGTCAAAAGAGGAGCAATGTTTATGCAGGGGACTATGGGCGCTGACCAGATCGGGTGGAAATTCAATGCCGGGATGGTCTCGATCCCGGCCGAGTGCGGCCAGTTACGGGTAGCAGTTTCGCTGAGTGTCGCGGTGTCCAAGGCCCAGTATTCGCTCGCGCTTGTCAGTGTTCGCTGATGCTCTCGCTCTGGCTCAATGTTCTTGCGAGTGGCATTCTGCTCGGTCTCGTTTACGGCCTCGTCGCGTTGGGCCTGACCATCATATTTGGCGTCATGCGCGTCGTAAATTTTGCGCACGGTGAGATGGTCGTGTTCGGTGTCTATATCGGATATTGGACGGTCCGCTTGTGGAACGTCCCAGTCATTGCGGCGGCTGCAATCGCTGCGGCCGTGATGTTCGTCTTCGGATATCTGTTGGAGGCGCTGATCGTAAAGCGGTTCGTAAGCCGGCCGCACCACTATCAGTTCATTGTTTTCATCGGCCTGTCGTTGCTCTTTAGCGGCACCCTGTTGGTCGCGTTCGGGCCGGATCCGCGTCCAACCGCTTCGCAGTTATCGTTTCAGACCATATCACTGGGCTTTGTGACGCTCGACCTGGCGAGGGTGCAGGCAGCAGCGATCGCCGGGCTGCTTATAGCTCTGCTCGGAGCGTATCTGAAGTTGTCCTCGTTTGGCCGGTCGCTGCGAGCGGCGGCGGATAATCGTTTGGGCGGCCTCGTTGTTGGACTGAACATTCCACGAGTCTATGCGGTTACCTTTGGCATCGGCGCAGCCTGTGCAGGGGTCGCCGGCGCCCTGATATCTCCCTTATTCGACGCTCAACCATATCTCGCTGTCGATTTTACTCTACTCGCTTTCGTGACGGTCATTGTGGGCGGTCTCGGTAGCTTCGGCGGAGCACTCCTTGGAGGTTTGGTGATCGGCGTCGCTGAGGCAGTCGCGGCGTTGATGTTCGCGCCTTCGATGAAGACGGCGCTTCCTTACGCGCTCCTGATCATCATCCTGGTTTTCCGTCCGAGAGGGTTCTTTGGTGCAAAAGAAATTTGATCGTGGGTTGGAGAAGACACGGTGGTTCGCCGGGATAACGGTCTTCGCTGTCCTGGGATTAGTCGGAGTACTGGCAAACCCGTACATCATCTCGCTGATGACGATCGTATTGTTGTTCACCTTCCTCGGACAGTCCTGGAATCTGATGCTTGGGATTGGCGGACAGCTATCGATCGGTCATGCCCTTTTTGTCGGGCTGGGAGCCTATTCCGTCGGCGTTCTCGACGTAAAGTACGGCATTTCGCCATGGGTAGGACTCCTGACCGGAATGATCCTCGCCGGATCCGTCGGCGCGCTGATCGCATGGTTGAGCTTCCGGTTCGAAGTTCGCGGCATCTATTTTGCGCTGCTCACGATTGCCGCCGCGGAATTCGCGAGGATCATGTTCAGTGGCTGGGAGTTCGTTGGTGCAATGCAGGGGTTGTTCTTTCCTGCGCCAACAGGCGGGATTGAAATCTCCATGCTTCGCGGCGATGCCCGCTTCTACTACTTCGTCGCGCTTGCATTGGCGGCGTTGGGAATTATTGGAACTGAATTTATTTCACGATCCTACCTCGGATACGTGTGGCGGGCGATGCGCGACGACGAATCGGCCGCACGCGCACTCGGCGTCCGGACATTCCAGCACAAGATTGTCGTGATCTCGATATCGGCTGCAACGGCGGCCGCGGGCGGTGGAGTTCTGGCTCTCGTGCAAGGGTCGATATTCCCGGACTCGATCATGGGAATGGGGCTATTGGTTGACGTCCTGATAGGGCCTGTGGTGGGGGGACTGGGGACCACGTTCGGTCCGCTGGTCGGGTCGCTCGCCGCGATCCCGCTCAATCACTTAATGAGCGCGCTCGGCGATAGTCTTCGGATCCCGGGACTGAACAATATCACATACGGTGTTGTCCTGATCTCGGTCGTCTGGTTCCTGCCAGACGGCATCTGGCCGGCGATCGTGCGCCTTTGCAAAACGATCCAAGCCCCGCCCCGGGCGTGGCTATGGCATCCGCGGAAGGCCGAAGAATGACAACCCTGCTCGAGGTCAAGAACCTTTCCCGGTCGTTCGGAGGCTTGGTCGCGGTGAAGGATGTAAGCTTCTCACTTGGAGCCGGACGGATCACCGCGCTGATTGGACCAAATGGAGCGGGAAAGACGACATGCTTCAACCTGGTCGCTGGTGCTTTGAAGCCGACCAGCGGCCGGGTTCTGTTCGAAGGTCGCCAGATCGATAATTCGCCACCCGAGACTGTTTGCAGGATGGGTATCGCGCGAACATTTCAAATCGTGCGGCCGATGCGCGAGATGTCGGTGCTTGAGAATGCCATGATCGGAGCATTCAGCTGGACCAGAAACGTAAGCGAGGCCAGATCGAAGGCTTACGAGTCTCTTGAAAGCGTTGGTCTCGGCGCCAAGGCCCACGCAAGGACGGATCAATTAACGCTCCCGGACCGAAAAATGCTGGAGACGGCCAAGGCGCTATCGACCAGGCCCAAATTGCTGCTGCTGGACGAGGTTATGGCGGGCCTCCGACCCACTGAAGCTGCGGGTGTTGTAAGCGTACTGCAGAAGCTTGCCGAAGGTGGATTGACGATCCTCCTTGTCGAGCACGTCATGCGCATCGTGATGGAAGTGGCCTCGCGCGTGGTGGTGCTGCATCACGGCGCCAAGATCGCAGAGGGAACTCCCGGAGAAGTGGTTGCAGATCCGAGGGTCCTAGAGAGCTATCTGGGAGCAGGCTTTCATGCTTGACGGTGCGCTTCTGACGATCGATGGACTTTGTGTCGCGTACGATGGATCGTGCGCTTTGAACGGCGTCTCCTTGCAGATCCACAAAGGGGAATTGATCTGCGTCGTTGGCGCCAACGGCGCAGGGAAGACCTCACTCATCAGGTCAATCTCGGGCATCGTTCGGTCGTCGAGCGGTGTCATCAAAATGAGCGGTGTTGATATCACCGGGATGCCGCCATGGGAGATCTGCGAGCGCGGCATTGCCCAGGTCGCGGAAGGTCGGCAGATCTTCGGAAGTCTTTCTGTGGAAGAAAACCTGCTCCTGGGAGGGGCGCTGAAGCGCGCGAAGGCCCGACGGTCCGAAACGCTCGAGTTCGTTTATCACTTGTTTGAGAAGCTTCGTGAGCGCCGGCGGCAGTTCGCCGGTACGCTGTCAGGCGGTGAGCAGCAGATGCTGGCTATCGGCCGTGCTATCATGTCAAAGCCCGAGGTCGTCATGTTCGACGAGCCATCCATCGGCTTGTCGCCCGCCCTGACGGACGTCATGTTTGGTGTGGTGAAGTCCCTGCACGAGCAGGGAGCCACGGTACTGCTGGTAGAGCAGAATGTGGCGAAATCGCTTGCGTTGGCCAATCGCGGCTACGTTCTGGAGAACGGCTCAATCGTGCTCCACGGATCCAGCGACGAGTTGCTGAACAATTCCGAGATTCAGCGCGCTTATCTTGGAATGTAGCGGTCCTGGATGGCGGATCACACCGTCGTCCGAAAAGGCGACCGGGAGATCGCAGCAGAAGATGCCGGGAAATAGCCCCGGCACGACCATTTGTGTCGAGCAGCGGCGTCGGGGAAAGGGTGTACGGCAATCAATTCCGCAAGGCCTCGCTTAAGCTATTTCTATGGAAGCCGATGACGCTCTTCTAATCGAACGCGACCGCGATGTGGTCACCATGACCATGAACAGGCCGCCGGCAAACGCATTGAATAACGCGCTTGTTGGCCGGCTGCTGGACACGTTTCGCGCACTGTCTCGTGAAGTGTCGCCGCCGGGCATTGTCCTGACCGGCCAGGGCGAGCGCTTCTTCAGCGCGGGCGGAGACATAAAGGAGGTCGCCGGCATCGAGATATCCCGGCCTCGGATGAGGAGCTTCCACGCGCTTCTTTGCGAGATGGAAAGATACCCCGCGCCCTTCGTGTGTGCCGTGCGTGGATACGCCGTCGGCGGGGCTTTGGAGTTTCTTCTTCACGCCGACTACGTCATAGCGAACCGCGAATGCAAGATCGGATTTCCGGAGATCAACCACGGCCTCTTGCCAGCAGCCAAGGGAATCCGGAAGGCAGTTCAGAAGCTTGGGCTTCGTGAGGCGCAGGCACTGCTCTACTGGGGCGACTTGACCGACGCCCCAAGGGCACTCCAAATTGGGGCGATCAACGAGATCGCAAGCACCACGGAAGTGATGGTGAGGGCTGCGGAGGTATGCAAGCATCTTCGTCGAAAAGAGCAAAAGCTGTTTGCGGCGATCAAGCGTTCGCTCAACCTGACCGCCCAAATGGACGATGCTTCGCTCGAGGCGGTGACGATCGAAGATCTCGCGGCCTATCTCGTAGGCGATAGCGCGGCACAGGCGCGTTCGCGGTTCCTGTCGAAACAGCCAAGGAAGGCGTGAATGTCAGCATCGGCATTGCCTGACGAGCTCCGCCTTGAACTTATGAGCTTCGAACAGGTATCGGCTGCCCTTGCTGCGGGAGCCTCCACTGTCCTGATACCATGCGGCGCGGTGGAGCAACATGGACCGCACCTTCCGCTCTGCATGGATGCAGATCATGCAGATGCCATCGCCGCAAGGTTGGCGCGGTGTCTAGGGCGCACCCTGATCGCGCCTACCATCAAGGTCGGCTGTTCAGCCCATCATCTGGTCTTCCCGGGGACGATATCCATTCGCCCGGAGACGTTCGAATCGATCTGCCTGGATTATTGCACAAGTCTCGCGAAACACGGCTTCAGACGCATTCTGCTGTTCTCGGGGCACCTCGGAAATTTCCTTACTCTGCGAGATATGCTTCCCCGGCTGAGGAACGCAGTTGCGCAAGACGTCGAGATCGATGCGTACTGCGACGCCATAACCTGGATCGAGAGATGGCGTACCGCCGTCGAGGAAGCGGGCGGTGATCCGAGTGCGGTTGGCGGGCATGCCGATATTGCGGAGACGTCGCTCATGATGTTGCTCCGGCCCGATAGCGTTCGGCTCGATCGGTTCGAGGTCGGCCATCTCGGTGCGCTATCCGAGGAGCAGCTTCAGTCAATGTGGATGAACGGGATCAAGTCCGTCACCGTTAACGGCATCATCGGCAATCCGTTTGGCTCGACGGCCCGGATCGGCGAGCGATGTCTCGAGGCGATAGCGGATCTTCTGGCTGTCTCGTTCGGAAGACAAGGCAACGCGGTCTGAGCCTCTCGCGCTCCGCAACGGTGGATCGCCGCGAAGATTATCGCGTGACGTTCCGCGGTGCCGGTCGCGATAGAGGCAGGTTCGGCTGCTTACGGCACAAAATTCGGAAAGTTATGTAACTACGGGGTGCATTCGAACAAAAATGTTGCCGCGCCCATGAAATGCTTCGCCATCTTGACACTCCATGAGGATCCAGAAGATGGCACTTACGTTCGGGTTTTGGTCGGAGCAAGAAACCCAGGTCGGGCAGAGCTATGGCCGCCGACTCCATGAACTCGTGGACGAGGTGCGTCTGGCTGAAAAGGTCGGATTCGACTGCGTCGCGCTATCCGAGCAGCACGTTGCACTCGGCGGCATATCGAGCTCCGCGCCGGAGGCCGTCTACGGGTACCTGGCAGCCGTCACCTCGCGCGTGAAGCTGAGGTCAGCGGTGACGCTGATGCCCCAGAAGATCAATCATGCCTTGCGATCTGCGGAGCGATTGGCAGTAACCGACATCCTTTCGCATGGCCGCGTGGAATTCTACGCCGGCCGGGCCAACACGACCATCGCCATGCGCGCCTTCAACGTCGATCCGAGCGAAACTCTCGCTCAGATGGAGGAAGGTATCGCGCTCCTGAAGAAATCGATGCGCGAAGATATCTTCACCTTCGAGGGCAAGTACTATCAGATCCCGCCGCGGATGCTGGTGCCCAAGCCGATGCAGAAGCCGCATCCGGTAATCGGCATCGCTGCGACCAGCGAGCGGAGCCACAGCTGGGCCGGATCCGAAGGCCTCGCCGTCATGAGCAACTCGATCTACCAGGGATGGGAGGTCCAGGAAAAGCTTCTAAACACATACCGTCGCGCCTGGAAGCGTGACGAGCAAGGTCCGCTCGATCGGCCGCGCATCGGCATTCCGCTTTTCTTCGGCATCGGGCCAACCGATCAGAAAGCGAAGGACGATTACGCCGAGCCTCTCATGCACTATGCGAGGATTTCAACGGACGCGTATCCCCGTCTCGCAAAGCTTGCCGACGATTATGCGTATATGAGCGAGAGCGTGCCAGCCATGGAGCGCGCGGGAAAGGACTGGGACTACTTGCTCAACCACTCCGCGACAACAGTCTGCGGGAGCCCCGACACCGTCATTCGTCAGATCGAGAAGTTCCAGGCGATGGGCGTCGACGAAGTTCTTCTGCATCTCGACTCCGTCAGTCACGAGAAAATCATGGAAGCGATCGACATGTGTGGCCGCTATGTGATCCCCCACTTCAACGACAGAAACAATGTCGTGCGGCCTACGGAAGATATTCTCGGACAGATCCGCGCCATGCGACCGCAAAAGTAAGACCAACAGGAACCAACGGAAAATAGCCATGTCGAAGCAGAACTACAAATATCTGATCGTCGAGAAGCGGCCGAGCGGTGTCGCCATCGTCACAATGAACCGGCCGGAGATCCTCAATGCGATCAATTGGGATATGCACAACGAACTCGAGCGGGTCTTCGTCGAGCTGGACGAGGACAAGGCAGTCCGCGCGATCGTTCTGACGGGGGCGGGACGGGGGTTCTGTTCGGGCGGCGATCAGAAAACGCTCGACAAGAGTCCGATCCCGTCGCCGACTCGGGGCGGACGCCATCTGATCCGGAACATGCTGGAAGTCGAGGCGCCGATCATCGCCGCGGTCAACGGCGTCGCGGTCGGTCTCGGGGCAACTCTGGCCTTGTTCTGCGATGTCATATTCGCGAGTCCGGCCGCGAGGTTCGCCGATACGCATGTTACCGCAGGCGTGGTCGCGGGCGATGGCGGCGCGGTGATGTGGCCACTGTTGATGGGGCCCGTCCGTGCGAAGCACTACCTGATGACGGGTGACTTCATCTCCGCCGAAAAGGCCGCGTCCATCGGCATGATCAACGAGGTGATTTCGAACGGGGACGTCAAGGATGCTGCAATCGAGTACGCAGAGATGCTTGCGAGCGGCCCAAGAGAATCAATCATCTGGACCAAGTATTGCGTGAACAAGATCATCAAGCAGTACGCGCATCTGCTCCTGGACACCTCGACCGCCCTCGAGACGATCACCTTTGCCGCGCCCGACCGGCGCGATGCCGTGGCCGCCTTCGCTGAAAAGCGCAAGCGCTTCGCGGAGCGTTGAGGTGAGCGCCGAGGGTTTTGCGTCAGGCGCCCAACTCGCCGACGTGACCATTCCGCAGCTTCTGAGCCAGCGGAGGGTGGAGCTTTCTGATGAGATCGCTTTCAAGCAAAAACGTCGCGGTGAGTGGATCGCCACGACCTGGAAGCAATATTCGGACCGAGCGGCTAAGCTGGCGGCCACTCTGCAAAAGGGTGGGTTCGAACGCGGCGATCGCGCGGCCATCATGGGGGATGTGTCCCAGGAATGGCTTCTTGCGGATATGGCGATCATTTGTGCCGGCGGCATCATGGTCGGCGTCTACTTCACCTCGTCGGCGGAGGAGGTCGGTTATTATCTCAGCGACTCCGGAACGTCGTACATGTTTGTCGGGGGTGAACTTCAGCTCAACACCGTCCTTGCATCGGGCCATGCGGACCAGCTGAAAAAAATCATCGTGCTCGATCCCGCGTGGAAGAAGGCAGGCGGACCGACGAACGTCGTCTCTCTTCATGACTTCTGGAGGGAAACATCGGTCGACGCCGACATCTTTCTACAGGAGCAGGTCGCGAAAGCAAAGGCGAGCGATCTGACCAGCATCGGATACACGTCCGGCACGACGGGATTTCCGAAGGGAGCGATGCTGACCCATTTGTCGCTGCTCGCCGGTGCGCACAGCGTAACCCTGTTCACGTCGAAGATGCGCTCCGATGTCCACCGTGTCGTCGTGCACCTGCCGATGTCACACACGGTGGCACGCGCACAGGCAACGACACTGCCTCTGCTCATCCGCCTGGTGCCGTACTTCGGCGAGAGCAGCGCAGAGTTCGCTCAAACGATCAAGGAAGTGAAGCCGACCTACTTTATGGCTCCGCCGCGCTTCTTCCAGCGGTATGCCACCCAGATCCTCAGCAAGGTTCACTCCGGGTCCGAGAAGCAGAAGCAGGACTATCAGCTCGCGATGACCATCGCCCGCAGGGCCCTCGATGATCGCCAGGCCGGAAGCGTGCCGGACCCTTTCATTTCTGGCCTCTTTGCCGTGTGCCAGCAACACGTTTTTCGTCCGCTGCTTTGTGAGGTCGGGTTCGAGGAACTCGCGGTTACATATACGTCGTCCGCGGCGATGCCTCCCGAGCTTATGTCGCTGTGGCAGCTATGGGGACTGCAGCTGAAGGAATGTTACGGACAGACAGAGCTGGTCGGTGCCAACCTGGTGCAGATGGCGGAATGGCCGGAGGCTGGCACCGTGGGCGTACCCCTGCGGGATCCCGCTTGGGAGACCGCGGTTCTCGAAGACGGGGAAATGATTGTCAGGGGACCGGGACTCTTTGTCGGTTACTGGAATAAGCCCGAGGAGACCAAGTCCGCTCTTCGCGATGGCTGGCTCTACACCGGCGACATCGTGGACGTCGATTCGACGGGCCTCTTCAGGCTGGTCGATCGAAAAAAGGAGATCATCAACACTTCCAATGGGAAATCCATCAGCCCGACGCAGATCGAAAACGAGCTCAGGCGCAGTCCCTTTATCTCTGAGGCGGCTGTGCTTGGAGAAGGTAAGAAGTATCTCACCGCGCTGATCGAGGTGAACGCGACCGCGACGATGGATTGGGCCAGATCGCACGGTCTGCGGATCGACCGGTACTCGGAACTGGCGAACTCCGAAATCGTGGTGCGGATGATCGAAGCGGAGATCGGCAAGGCGAATGGCAGGCTCGCCAGGGCCGAGCAGATCAAGGCGTTCCGGATATTGCCGGAAGAACTTTCTCCCGAGAACGGCATGATGACGCCGACTCGGAAGAAGCGTCGGAAGCAGATCACGGAGAGGTATCGGTCGTTGATCGATACGCTTTATGACGAGAGCGAAGACAACCTCGTCAAGGCGGAAATTAATCCCTGAAAATCACGCGGGCGGCGCATCCCGTAGGGCGCCGAGCGCGAGTGCACGTCCCCGGCGCGAGAGCACCTCACTGGTCATTGAGCGCGCCTGTCAGACCGCATCGATAATCTTGCAGCCAACCAAAAGGGGAGTTACATGAGAAAGCACAGCGAAAGCGGTTTGACCCGCCGGTCCTTGATCGGTAGCGGAATTGGCGCCGCCGTCGGGCTCGTATCGTGGCAGTCAAGAGCTGCCACCCCGGCCAAGGTGCGCGTCGGCGCAATCAATCCAAGCAGTGGCGTCCTGGCGTTTCCGGGGCAGGCTTGCGTGCGCGGCATCGATGTCGGTGCGAAGTTCGCAAAGGAGAAGTTCGGTATAGACCTGCAAATCATCCATGCGGACACGCAAAGTCGGCCGGAAAACGGACGGATTGCCGCCGAGAACCTGATCAGACAGGGGTGTACGGTACTTATCGGCGCGTGGGATTCCGGAGCAACCATCTCCGCGCTTCAGGCCGCAGAGGCCGCAAAAGTGCCTATGGTCGTTCACATCGCGAGTGCGACCCAGGTGACTTCTCAAGGATTCACGGAGGTGTTCAGGTACTACCCGACGTCCCTCACAATCGTCAGGAAGTCCCTCATGGAGCTGAAGTCACTCCTGTCCTCGCTCAAGGACGCTCCAACAAGCGCCGCCGTCATGCACCTCAACAATACGATGGGACAGTCGACCGCGGCGAGCATCGATCAGGCCTGGAAGGAGGTCGAAGTGCCCCTCCGGATTGCCGAGTATATTCCATACGATGAAAGAGCCAAGGATCTCTCGGTCGAAGTTGCAAAAGCCAAAGCGTCAGGCGCGGACGCGTTGGTCTCCGTGACGCGTGTCAACGACGCCATCATGATCATTCGGGAATGCACCAAGCAGGGGTGGAATCCCAAAATGATCTTCTCACCCAACTCGAATGGCGCGCAGGACAAGGCGTACTATGACGCGTTGGGCAAGTACGGCGACGGCGCGATACTCTCGACCCTGTGGTATAATCCGAAGGCGCCCGATGCCGCGGCGATCTTGAAGAGATTTGCGTCCGATTATCCAGATGACTGGGTCGACGGGAATTCAGGGTGTGCCTTCGAAGCTGTTCAGATTGTTGCGGACGCCGTAAGCCGCGCCGGTTCTTCCGAGTCTGCTGCGATCCACGCCGCGCTTAAAGGAACGGACATGACGCCTATCCTGATGTCCAGCGGCAAGATCAAATTCGACGCCAATGGCCAGAATACGGGCAGCGACGTGACCATCCTTCAAGGGCAGAACGGGAAGCCTCGCGTGGTGGCGCCGCAGTCGGTCGCCGAAGCTGCGCTCCAATATCCTCTGGTCCCATTCAACTCGCGATAGGCGAAGCCGTGAGCTGCGGCCCCAGCAGACGATGTTGGGGCCAGGGCTCCCGGGCGAAGGTCTTCAAGCCAAAGGCTCACGGCTGACGAAGCTGGTTCGCTCGGCAAGGAAGCGGCGCGGGCTCTTGCCCATTGCCTTCTTGAACATGGTTATGAAGGCGCTGGGGGTTTCATAGCCCAGATCGAGCGAGACGGCCTGAACGGAAGATCCTGCAGACAGCCGCTGCAGCGCGACGAGGATGTGAAGGCGCTGTCGCCAGCGCCCGAACGTCATCCCGGTTTCCTTCAAGACCAGGCGGGCGAAGGTCCGGACGCTCATCGCGTACCTGGTCGCCAATTCGTCGATCGTGCTGCGATCTCCGGGGTCATTGAGCAGCGATGTCGCGAGATGCTGAAGTCGGCTGTCGGTGGAGATGGGCAAGTACATCTGTTCGGTGGACATCTGCACCAATTCGTCGAGCAGCACGCGTCCGAGCCGGCTGGTCGGCCCCTCGACCGGATACAGGGGAGGAAAGACGGAGAGCCGATGTATCAGTTCACGGACGAGCGATGATATCGTGAATGTGCAGCACGTGCTCGGAAGCGTACTCGCCTGCGGATCGATGAAGACGACGTAGACCTTTCCATTGTCCGAGACGCAATTGCTATGCATGACCCCGGCGGGTATCCACACGGCACCCTGCGGCGGAACGATCCATAAGCCGCCAGGGGCGCGACACATCACCGATCCATGTGAAGCGACAACCAGTTGTCCTTTCTTATGAGAGTGGAGCGGAAGCTCGTCATTGTCTTCGCCGGTTTCGATGCAAAATGAGGTTATCGGCCGATCGAATTGATCTGGATCGATCGGATCGTAGTTGATCCGAAGCTCGGGCAAATTCATTCTGGCAAGACCAGGATCCATTTCGGACGTGGACAACATGCTCATCGAATTCGCTCGTTCTTGGCTGTAGTTCCCGCAGTTCAGGAGACGGCGACAAGGGGCTCGGCTCGGTTCAGGTAGAAGATAGCGCTCCGGGAAATGCTCGTCACCGAAAAGTAGCACGGAGAAACGAGAATCCGACCCTGGGGGTCCGGCCGGGACGAGCACTTTGGTGACCTTAACGGCTGCTCATGCTCGGGGTCCGCGATCGGGCCGGAACGTCAACGCGACGCGAGCAGCTGCGACAACACGCGCAATTCGAATGCCGCTTCCCGGCGTCGGAGAGGTCGGCGCGCCGATGGCAGAGAATGCCGGACCTCGCGTCAACTGGCCTCATCGATCGCGCTTTTAAGCCTGGACGCGAGAGCTTTCGGCAGGAAATGCTGCAGCCTCCAATGCTACCACGGAAGAATATCGCAGAAAGTCTACGGCACGGCCGCGTTGCTTGTTGGGAAGCAAAGCCAAGCTGCGCGGTCCAGGAGATCGAAGACGGAAGGCCGCGCACGGCGATCGTTCGGGGGCAATTGGATATGACGGAAGATACTCGAACCGTCTTCAGCATACCCTTGAGCGCACAGGAGCAGGAGTTCGCGGCAGCATGCCGAGACTTTGTTCTGCAGAAGGAACCAGAGCTCAGATCGTCGATCGTTGTCGTGAACGATATGCTTTCGATCGCCAACCGGCCACATGTCCGGGAAGCATTCATGGAATTCGGCCTGGCCAGATTGGTCCGAGTTCTGCGGCTCGCAATCGTGGGTAAAGCGATTGCGATCAGGAGAGCGCCCAAATTGCTTTTTGATCTCGCACGCTTCAGGACAAAAATTGTCCGTGCCCTGCGCAGACGCGCGGGATAGCCGCTGGCGGAGCGGGGTCGATCGATCGCGCGAAGAAGCCCGGCATCAAATAGACGGCCACTGATGGGTGCCATCTACCGCGGGATCATGTCGTCATCGGCAGCAGACCGACTGGCGAGCAGATCCATACAGCATGGCTCGCGCGCCGATGCGGCTCATCCCGGGCATGTCTCGCGAGCGAACGGATGCATCCCTATGAGGCGCACGCTGCATCGGCGCCTGCCGCAAACCAGCGCGAAAAATGCCACAGAATAGCGCAGTTCCCTCCTCTTCAGCACAAAATGCCGGGCGGCATACCGGATAGTTCTGCCGCTGAGATCGTTCGTTGGGCTGTCTTCGATCGAGATCCGCGTTCGGCGTTTGCGAAGGATCTACATCCTTCGCTCCTCCCTGTACTTGGCCCGGCTCGCGCCGGGCCATTTTTTCGCTTGGCATCGATCGAAACGATTGCGGGATCAGCTTATCGGTCGGCTCTGCGCTGCCGGACTCAGCGGCGTATGACTTTCTTGAGGATTTCGGTCAGCGTCTTAAATTCCTCCCGGGTCAAGCGGGCAAAAGTCTCGCCCGAAATCTCACCAATGGTCTCGATCGCAGCGTCAGCTGTTCGCCTCCCCTTGTCGGTCAATTCGATCTGCCGTCGTCGAGGATCTAAAGGATCCTTGGAGCTCTTGATCAGCCCGCGCGATTTCAGGCGATTGATGACGCCGGTGATCGTTGCTGAGTCATAGTGGATCAGCCGCCCCAGGTGATTTTGAGAGCATGATCCGACTTCCCTCAATTTCGCCAGCGTCGAGAATTGGGGTGGGGTCAGCTCTTCGATCATCTTCTCGGCAAAGATGGACGTGTGTGTGCGAAGGGCGACGCGCAGCAAGAACCCTGGTGCATCGTCCAACCTGTAAGATTGGGCGGCCTCTCTCGTCTTCTCAGTCGGAGGCAACTTGGTTTTCGGTTGCACGGTTTTCGTTCCCTTGCGGCACTTAACCTGGCTCGGTTTGAAGAAAGTTCGATGGCTTGGCTCCGAGAGTGTCGGGCTGCTCGTTTGTGTACATTCGTTGAACCCAAGAATCCATGCCGTTCGTTCCCATCGCGATCGATCTGATCGGACCATTCTTCGCTGGCGCATCGTTTATTACTCGTATACGAGTGTAGCGCTTGCATACGAGTGATAGGTGAGGTAGGGTTTGAAGATTGCCCCTGAAGGAGCCGCGTCGGCGCGACCATCGGGGGCGACCTCGCACCCCGGATGCGCGCATGTCGACGACTGACATTATGAGTTCTGTGCGGCCCGACCTCATTGAGAAGGTCACGGGTCGCGCGGAATACGTAACTGACCGGATGATCCCAGGAGTGCTGCACGGCTTTGTGGTTCGCTCGCCCGCGAGTCACGCACGCATCGCCTCGATCGATACGCGCGCTGCCCGGTCAGCGGACGGCGTCATTGACGTGCTTGTCGGCGAGGACGTCGTATCGTTCGGTTGCTGGGGAGTTGTGCTCAAAGACCGGCCCATCATAGCGATCGACCGGGTCCGCTACGTGGGTGAGCCGGTCGCCATGGTGATCGCCGAGACCATCGAGATCGCCGAGGCTGCCGCGGAGCTGGTCGACATCGCGTACGACGAACTTCCGCATGCAACGACCATCCGGGATGCGTTGGTGGCGGATGCGCCGCTCATCCATGAGCGTCATGAAAATCTCGAGGACTTCTACTTCAAGGGCGGCGCCCGGCCGACCCCGAACAGCAACATATTCCACACCTACAGAAACAACGTCGGAGACGTCGACGCTGCGGAGGCAGTTGCGGCATACATCCACGAAGACCACTTCAGCTTTCCGGCGATCTCGCATTTCGCGATGGAGCCGCATACGGTCATCGCCGACTTCCAGGGCAACTCCCTGACGGTTTGGGCTGGTGCGCAGACGCCGACGGCGGTTCAGAAGGTCCTGTCCAGGCTCTTCGGGCTGGCCTTGGCCAAGGTTCGCATCATCGTCCCGTTCGTTGGCGGGGGATTCGGTGGGAAAGCCTCCGTCAAGATCGAGCCGTTGGTCGCTGCCGCTTCCTGGAAGGTGCGGCGCCCTGTTCGCCTCGCTCAATCCATGGCCGAATCGATGCTCACCTGTCGAAGGCTCGGCGCAGACATCACGATACGAACCGCCGTCGACGCCAGAGGACGGATCCTCGCGAACAGCGCGAAACTTCTGCTCGACGGCGGAGCGTATTCAGATACGGGCTCAGCCGTCGCCACCAAATCGGCAAATCGCATCATGGGACCGTACGTGGTGCCGAACATGCGCCTCGAAGCATGTGCGGTCTACACGAACACCGTCCCGGGCGCGGCATTCCGCTCAATCGGTGGCCCGCAAGCTGTTTGGGCCAAAGAATCCCACATGGACAATGTGGCCGCGGCAATCGGCATGGATCCGACCGAGTTCCGCGTGCTGAATCTGGCCTCCCGTGGTGAGCGCATCCGCCCCGACCTGCGTGCGCTCGACATGGACATGAGCGAGTTGATCGGTCGGGTGACGCAATCGTTCGCGCCGGAAGCGAAACCCTCCAACCGCCAGGCGCGCGGATTGGCCGTCGCCGCAACCGATCCGGCGAACACGCCGATCAGTAACGCGATCGTGCGTCTCAAGATCGATGGGTCGGTCCTCGTTTCGGTCTCAAGCATTGAGGTTGGTCAGGGTGCGCACGCGACGATGGCCCAAATTGCGGCGCAAACCTTGAAGCAGAAGGTATCTGCGGTCACCGTCCTGCGCTCCGATACAGCGGTCGCCCCTTACGACTGGGGTACCGGCGCGAGCCGCTCGACCGTCGTCGTTGGCCTCTGCGTCGAGAGCGCCGCTCTCGACGCAGCCGATCAGATTCTCGAAATGGTTGCCGAGGTCTGGGAGCTTCCCCGCGACAGCCTGTCACTCGTCGAGGGGGGCGTTTCGACTGGTTCGGAAGTTCTCACTTTCCATCAGATATTTCACCGCAGCCTGGGTGTCGATTCGGGAGAAGTCGTCGGCCGCGGCGCCGTAACGCCGCGTTCGAAGAAGGGCGCCCTGGCCGAGTCACCTTTGTTCTGGGAGACCTCCGCGGGCCTCGCCGAGATCGTCGTCGATGAAGAGACCGGCGAGATCCATGTTCCTCGGTATGCCAGCGCCGCCGACGTCGGCCGCGTGATCAATCGCCTCGCTGCGGAAGGTCAGGACGAAGGCGCTGCGATCATGGGGCTAGGGCACGCACTCTATGAAGCCCTCGAGTTCGAAGACGGACAACCCGTCAACGCGACGCCGATCGATTATTCAATACCGCGAATCTCCGACGTGCCGGCCTCGTTCGACACGATACTTGTCGAAAACGGCGATGGCCCCGGGCCTGGCGGAGCCAAGGGAATGGGCGAGGGAGCAATCCTTCCAGTCGCACCGGCGATCGCCAATGCGCTGTTTTCAGCCTACGGCATCCGAATCACCGATCTACCAATGACACCCGAAAAAGTGTGGCGCGCACTCCAGAAGAGGAACTGAATTCATGGAATTCTACATGTCAATGGCGGTGCCGGCGACGCCGGCGCAGCTTTGGAACACGCTGCTCGACGTTCCACGCATATCAAGCTGCATTCCCGGGTGCGAAAGCGTCGAGGAAATCCAGCGGCTTGCAACCTACAAAGCGACCGTCAAGCAGAAGATCGGCCCTTTCAAGCTCGAAGTGCCGGCAGACATCATCGTTGAGTCGATCACCGAGCCGTCTCACATGCGCACCCGCGCTACGGGCCGCGACAAGATCACAGGAACACGGCTGGCGGTTGTCCTCGACGTGACCGTCACACAGGACGGGTCTGGTTCCACATTTGCCGTGGACGCGAAAGTCGACGTGCAGGGCCGGCTTGCGACCATGGGATTCGGCATCATCAAACGCCGCGTCGATCAGAACTTCGAAGAGTTTGAGAAGCGGCTCAAAGAAATGCTGGGCGCGGCCTAATCATGCTGCCGTCACCCTTCCAATTCGAGCGGCCCTCGACGATCGCCGACGCCGTGCGTGCCGTCGGCGATTCTGGCGACGGCATGTTCTATGCCGGTGGGACCGAACTGCTGCTCGCGCTGAAAATGCGCCTCATCCGTGCGGACCGCCTCATAGACATCAAGGGAATCCCTGGGCTCGATTGCATCGCCGTCAACGATCTGAACGAGATCGAGATCGGCGCGCGCTGCACGCACAAGAAAATCGCCGGCGATTCCGTCATCCGCGAACACGTGCCGGCCTTGTCAGCGCTGTGCGCCGAGGTTGCGAACATCAGGGTCCGCAGCGTCGGAACCATCGGCGGCAACTTATGCTTCGGGGAGCCTCACGCCGATCCGCCGACGATGCTGGCGGCCCTGAACGCACGACTGGTGCTCGAGGGGCCCAAGGGCACGCGTGAAATTCACGCTGATGATTTCATCCGAAGTGAAATGGAAACTGTGCGCGAGCCTGACGAGTTGCTGAGAGTCATCGTGTTCCCGCGGCCCGCGGGACCGGTAACCTATCGCCGGTTCAAGCATGGTGAGAGGCCATCGGTGAACGTCGCGATGGCCTGGTCACTGAACGCCGGCGGGCGCACCATCAAAAGCGCTCGCGTGCGGGTCGGCGCGCTTGGTTCGCGGCCACAGCCCTTGACGGCCGTCGAAAGCGTCCTCCGAGACGTGGCTGTAGGCGAGGCGCGTGGCAGGATCGAGACAGTGCTTCCGGCAGCGCTGGATCAGCTTGAAGTCAACGCGGATCGGCATGGCGGGGCCGATTACAAGCGTCACCTTGCAGGCGTGCTTCTTCTTCGTAACACCGATGAAGCGATCATCGCCGGCGGGAGCTGGCTGAAATGACGCAGCTGTTGGCCATTTCTTTTTCGTTGAACGGCAAGAGCATCGTCGTCGACATCCCGGCCCATACGCTCTTGATCGACCTTATTCGCGATCGCTTCGGTCTCAAGGGGACAAAGCGCTCCTGCGACATGGAAGTGTGCGGCGCCTGCACGGTCCTTCTCGACGGTGAGCCGATCTCGAGTTGCACAACGCTCGCCGTCGATGTTGATCGGCGCGAGGTGACCACAATCGAGGGCGTGACGCCGTCCGACGGGCTGTCCCGTATTCAGCAGGCATTCGTGCTCCACGGCGGCCTGCAGTGTGGCTTCTGCACGCCCGGATTCATCATGGCGGTGACAGCGCTTTTGAAAACCACTCCACATCCGACAGACGCGGAAATCCGGCATCATCTGGACGGAAATCTCTGCCGCTGCACCGGTTACATCAAGATTTTCGAAGCCGTGAAGAGCCTTGCGCTTGAGCAATCTTCGCAAGATGCCGCTTGATCGCCGCGAAATAGTGCAGCCACGTTTTGGAGGTATCAATGAGTATCGATGAGATCAAAAAGACAAGCGTCCTCATTGCAGGCGCGGGCATCGGCGGATTGGCGATGGCACTATCGCTGCTTCGCCGCGGAATCGATTGTGATGTTTTCGAGCAAGCGGCCGAGTTGCGCGAGGTAGGCGCCGGCCTATGGGTGTCTATGAACGGCGTCCGTGTTCTTTGCGATCTCGGCCTCACCGAGCAAGTCGAACAGAATTGCATCGCAGCCGAGCGACGTTCCATCCGGCTCTGGAATACTGGTGAAACTTGGTCCCTCTATAACCGGAGCTCCGACGCAGCCCGTAACCAGCCCTATCTTCTGTTGCGCGCGCACCTGTTGAAAATCCTCGTCGACGGTGTCCGACGATTGAAGGCGGACGCCATCCATTTGAATGCTCATGTTGTCGGATTCAGCCAGAACCAGGAGGGAGTTCGGGCCCGGCTCGCGGACGGCCGCGAGATCGAAGGTCGGGCGCTGATCGGCGCCGACGGTTCGCATTCGAAAGTCCGAACCGGACTGATCGGTCAAATCGAAAGCCAGTACACCAACGCAATCGCCTGGCGTGGTCTTGTGCCGGTCGACCGGCTCGAGCCGCATCAACGCGAGCCCGTGGTGTCGACCTGGATCGGGCCGACCGCGCATGTCACGGCATATCCGGTCCGTTGGCAGAACACGGAATTGATGACGTTCTCGGGTCAGGTCGATCGCAACGACTGGCTCCTGGAATCCTGGTCGGAGAAGGGGTCTGTCGAGGAGTGCCTGAAGGACTTCGTGGGCTGGCATCCCGACATCATCGCGCTCGTCAGCAACGTCGAAAGCCTTCACAAGTGGGGTCTGTTCGTGCGGCCTACGCTGTCTGGTTGGTCGCAAGCACGGGTCACGCTTCTTGGAGACGCGTGCCATTCCATGCTGCCATATCTCGGTCAGGGGGTGAACATGGCGTTGGAGGACGCCTCCGTTCTCGCCCGATGCCTCGAGCAGCACCCCGACGATCCAGCGAGAGCTTTCCAGACATATCAGAGCCTGCGCCTAGATCGCACAACCAGGGTTGTGAAGTCCGCGGCCGGGATGCTGCCGATCTTCCATAACCCGGCGCTGTCCAAGGCCGAAACCGCGGGAGACTACATCAGGACGCAGTGGGCGCCGGAAGCGACCGCCGCTCGTTACGACTGGATCTACCAGTACGACGCGACCGCCGTTCCTCTTCATTGATATCTCTTCCAAACGAGCACCGGTGCACAACGATGATCGGCAAAGAGCAGCCCTGGGACGACGTAATACCGCTCGAAGAGCGCGAGACCTATGCGATCGCAGGATTGGGTGGCGCGGCTGGATTCGGCAAGCGGCCTGCGCTCCTGGTGATCGACGTGCAGTACCGCTCGGTCGGTGACCGTCCGATGCCGATCCGCGAGGCGATCAAGCAATATCCAACCAGTTGCGGTGAGGCTGGTTGGCAGGCCATAGCGCAGATTTCCGATCTGATGCGGTTGTTTCGCGGGAGAGGATGGCCGGTGATATTTCCGCATGTCGCCTGCAAGGTCAGCCATGACCAAGGGTCATTCGCGGCAAAAATTCCAGGCATCATGCAAATTCCGCCCGAGGGCTACGCCTTTGTTCGCGAGGTGGCTCCAGAGCGGGGGGAACTGCTGCTGCCAAAGACGCAGGCAAGCGCGTTCTTCGGCACCCCGCTCACGACGTATCTCGTCGGGGCCGGGATCGATTCACTGGTGGTGACCGGTTGCACGACCAGCGGCTGCGTCCGGGCATCGGTTGTCGATGCATGCGCGCTGAATCTCAAATCGATCGTGCCGAGCGATGCCGTCTACGATCGTTCGCCGACTTCGCACGCCGTCAACCTGTTCGATATAGCCAGCAAGTACGCAGATGTGATGCCAACCTCGGAAGCCATCGAGCGGCTTCGTGCGCTGCCGGATGATCGTAACAGGGATCGCCCGACATGAGTGTCGCCCAGGTCTCCCGTCTGCTCTACGGTGCTCACGTACGCGCGAACGGCATCCGCCAGCATTACCTGCGCTTCGGCGGAGCCGGCCCGGCCATCGTCATCATCCCGGGCATCTCAACGGCCGCGGCACAATGGGCGTTCATCGCGGAACGTTTGTGCATCGGACACGACGTCTATGTAGTCGACGTCCGGGGGCGCGGCCTTTCCGAAAGCGGACCGCATCTCAACTATTCGCTGGATGCCTGCGCCTCCGATCTGGTCTCGTTCGCCGAGGCGCTGGAAATGGGCGCGTATACCCTGCTCGGCCACTCCATGGGGGCCCGGATCGGAATTCGTGCCGCACGGTGGCGGCCATCGTCCATAAGACAGTTGATCCTGGTCGATCCACCGGTCTCCGGCCCCGGACGTCGCGCCTACCCGAGTCCGATCGGGCCTCTTCTCAAGCTGCTTCATAGCGCAAGCCTTGGGGAAGCGGACGCGGCGCTGCGAAGCCCGTCCGCGCCGCGCTGGCCCGAAAAGCACATTCGTGCGCGGGCCGAGTGGATGCACACCTGCGACGAGCGTGCCCTGATCGAAAGTCACAAGGGCTTTCATCACGATGACATTCACAATGATCTTGCCAACCTCAGCGTCCGCACTTGGCTGCTCGTTGCAGGCAAAGGCGACGTCATCCGTCCCGAGGATGAAAGAGAGATTCAAAGATTATTACCGTCCATCGAGATCAAGCGACTGGAGAGCGCAGGTCACCAAATGCACATCGACGACACGGAAGGCTTCCTGTCGATCGTCAGTGACGTCCTCGCCTGACCGCCGAAACGCCGGTCGGAGCGCTGCGAATACATGCCTGGCAAAGAGGAGATGACTGAAGATGACCCGGCAACGCATCGATGTTGAAATGCTCGAACTCTTCAAGGCCGAACTTGCACTTTGCAAGGTGAGGGAAGGCGAGGTCGTAGCTGTCCTGAGCGGCGGCGAGGATCAGTCGGAGTATGCCCAGACGTTCATGCTGGCCGCGCGGAGCCTTGGCGCGACAACCTTCCACCTCAATGTTCCAAAGTACGGCCAGAGCAAGGTTGCGGGCCAGCAGGGCAGACACGCGCTGAGCGGCAACCAGCCGGCGATCGACACACTCAGGCGCGTGGATATGGTGATTGATCTTCTGGGCCTGCTGTTCTCGCGCGAGCAACTCGAAATTCAGGAGGCGGGCACGCGCATTCTGCGCGTAATGGAGCCGTTCCACATTCTCAAAAAGATGTTCCCGACTGAGGATCTCCGCCGGCGAACCGAGCTCTCACGAACGCTCCTGCAGTCAGCCAGAACCATGCGCATCACGTCGCCGGGCGGAACAGATGTGACCTACGGCCTAAAGCAGTATCCGGTCATTTCCGAGTACGGATACACGGATGAACCGGGCCGCTGGGATCATTTCCCGTCAGGATTTGCTTTCACGCAAGCTACCGATGGGGACGTCAACGGAACTGTCGTTCTGATGCCGGGCGACATTCTCTGCGCATTCAAGCGCTACATCCAGTCTCCGGTCACGCTCACCATCAAGGACGGCTACATCGTCGACCTCAAGGGCGAGGGCACCGACGCGACGCTCATCAGGAACTATATCGACAGTTTCGGCGATCCACGAGGTTGGGCAAT
This sequence comes from Bradyrhizobium sp. USDA3010, assembly GCF_056429065.1. NCBI lineage: Bacteria > Pseudomonadati > Pseudomonadota > Alphaproteobacteria > Hyphomicrobiales > Nitrobacteraceae > Bradyrhizobium > Bradyrhizobium sp. USDA3010. Next base: position 33,565 of record NZ_JBWJZD010000028.1, on the reverse strand, counting down.
CTCGCATATCGGGTGGGGATCGAATGAGCGCGCCGACTGGCACCATATAGCTGCATCTCAGCAGCTCGCGTCGGAGCATATCATGAATGCCCTTTCCTTTTATGGGAACGTTCTGTTCTCGACGGGACCAAATACCGAGCTTGGCGGCACGAACGACACGCCGTGTCATCTCGACATCCCGCTTCGCGGCTGCAGCCTCTGGCTCGACGATGTCCATATCCTCGACAAGGGCGAGTTTGCCTATCCGGAGTTGAGGGCACCAGGCCGCTAGGCCGCGCCCATCGACCTCGTGCCCGGAGCCGTATTTGCGGCCTCCAATAACGCGGAAAGCGCTTCGGCAACGACCATCCACTGTTCAGCTCTTTCAACGGGAAACGCATTGCATGTCCACAACCAGCTCAGGCGCGGAAGATTACACGGCCACGCAACGGTATTCGATCATGATCTCGGCAATGCTGGGATACATTCTCGACTTCTATGATGTCCTGATCTTTCCGTTTCTCTTGCCCGCGATCCAGCGGTCAATGTCGCTATCGTTGACTGAGATCGGCTCTCTGCAGGCCCTGACCCTATTCGGATCGGCGATCGGCGGGGCCCTGTTCGGCGTCATCGGCGATCGCCTTGGCCGCAAGACCTCGCTTCAGTTCACTATCGCATTGTTCTCGGTTGCGGCGATCATTTCAGCATTCGCATGGAATTACTGGTCGCTTGCGGTGCTGCGGTTCATCACCGGCATCGGTCTTGGCGGCGAGTATGGCGTTGGCATGGTGCTTTTCAACGAAGCCTGGAAAAAAGGCAGCCGAGGCTTCGGCGCGGCTGCGCTTCAGGGCTGCGCCGTGATCGCATCGTCCACGGCTTCGATCGTCGGAATCTGGCTCATCGCGACGTTCAGCGACGAGTGGAGCTGGCGCATCGGCCTGCTGAGTGGCGGAGTGCCGATTCTGCTGATCATCTTCATCCGCTTCTTCATGCCTGAATCGAAGATCTGGCTGGAGTATGAGGCCCAACGCAAAGCCGGTCAGGTTGCAGAGGCAGCCCGCACTCTTCCCCTTGCAGATCTGTTCCGCAACGGTCTGGCGCGGCAGACCGCTACTGCTTTCGTATGGCTGATGAGCTACATGCTGTGCTACTATAGCGTAGTCTCCTTCATTCCGACGCTGTTGCTCCGGGACATGCACACGCCGGGCGACGTCGTTCGCACCACGGCCGTCCTTCTTTCGGTGGTCAGCGGCATCTGCTATCTCGCGAACGGCTTTTTCAACGACAGGGCCGGCCGCCGGTTCGGTGCTCTCGTGCCGGCATTGTTCTGGATCGGATCGCTGGTTGGCATGGCAGTGTGGGGAGGTCAGCTCTACGCCGGTTCGAAGGCCGAGTGGCCGATGTTCTGGCTCTATATCGGCTTCGGGATTGGCAACGTTGCGCTCGGCGTGACGGGCGTCTGGATCTCGGAACTCTATCCGGTCAATCTGCGCGCGACGGCAGTGTCCACATTCTATATGGGCGGTCGCGGCCTTGGCAGCATCGCGCCGGTTGTTGTGCCCCTTGCAGCCGCTCATTTCGGCGGAAGCCTGCTGAACGGCATGGTCGCCGTGGCTCTTCCCGCCGCAGCTACCTTCGTTCTGGCCTCTCTTCTGCTTCCTGAGACGCTCGGTCGGGATTTGTCCGCGAAGGGCTTCAAGGCCGATGCGGACTCGGAGCCGGCGATGAAGGCTGCTCCGGTCTCGAGCGTATGATGCGCTCGTGAAATGACGCGCAGCCGGCGAGATGAGAGCTAGGCGCGCTCATCTCGCCGGCCGGCGCGGAAGGCGGAATCCGCTACCGGGCCGTCGATACGGACAAATGACGGCTGATCGAGACCCTCAATGCATCATCAAAAGTTGGCCAGCACCGTCTTCTTCATGCGTCCCGCTGCCCCGATGGCAGGTGTTGCCGACCGGCCGATCCTCGGCGCCACTGCCGAACTTGTTGCAGGCATGCGATAGAGCCGCTTCGGCAATCCGGATTTCCGCAGCGTGGCGATGAAAGACGTATCGTCCGGAATTGGCGACGTCCTTGTGCCAGCCGCGACCTTCAGATCCGCAGGTCAAGTTGCGGCGCCGCATCGTCGCCTTGTAAGGACGAAAGCGAAACCCCCAACAGCCGGACTGACCTGGAGAAGGGTATCTCGTTTTGAAGCAGCGCGATCGAAAGTCGTTCGAGTTCTGCGCGGCTTGAAACCGCGGCAGCTACCGACCTGCTGCGCGTGATGACTTCGAAATCGTTGAACTTTACCTTGAGGGTCACCGTTCGGCCACGCGCTGCCTTGTCTTCACAGTGCCGCCAGACTTTGTCGACAAGTGGCTGCAGTTCGGCGGCCAACGCTTGGAATTCGGTCAAATCGCTTGAGAAAGTGGTCTCTGCGCCGACCGACTTTCGGATTCGATCCGCGCGGACCTCACGATGATCGACGCCCCTCGAGATCCAATAGTAGTACGCGCCGGCCTTGCCGAAATTGGCCTGCATGAATTCGAGCGACTGATTGCGGATATCGAGCCCAATGTAGAGGCCCAGGGCATTCATCCTGGCGCCGGTCGCAGGACCAATGCCGTGGAATTTGCCGACGGGCAAGGTTTCCACAAAGGCCGGGCCCATCTCAGGCGTGATGACGTACTGGCCATTCGGCTTGCGGTGATCCGAGGCGAGTTTTGCCAGAAACTTGTTATAAGAGATGCCGGCCGAAGCATTGAGACCTGTCTCGACCTTGATCTTGGCCCGGATAGCGAGCGCGACGTCGCGCGCCCATGGAATGCGTTGCAGGTTGTCGGTCACGTCGAGATAGGCCTCGTCGAGTGACAGGGGTTCGATGATCGATGTATGCTCCGCGAAGATGTCACGGATCTGCTGCGAGATGGACTTGTAGACCTCAAAGCGCGGCTTGACGAAGATCAGATCCGGGCATTGCCGTTTTGCCGTGACGGACGGCATGGCCGAACGAACTCCGAACTTTCTGGCTTCATAGCTGGCCGCCGCTACGACGCCGCGTTCGCGGGGACCTCCAACGGCGACCGGCTTGCCGCGCAGGTCCGCATTATCCCGCTGCTCGACGGACGCATAGAATGCGTCCATGTCGATGTGGATGATCTTGCGCTGGGGGACCGGCGCAACCGCCTGGTCGTCATCGATCTCGAGGGTCACATCGCTAGCCCGGCTGTATCTTCCTTGACGCCACGAGCGACGATCCGAAGTGTTCCGTCGGCAAGCGGCCGCTGTAACTTCAGTGCCTCGCCAGGAGGTGCCGTCATCCAGGCCTCTATCTCATCCGGAGATGTGAGGATCACCGGCATCGCCTTCGGGTGGATGGCGCCAACCTCTGCGTTCGGCTCTGTCGTGAGGAACGCGTAGAGGTCATTGGTCGTCTCGCCTTCCTTGACTTTCCGAACAGACGTCCAATTGGTCCAGATGCCGGCGAAGCAGGCGAGGGGACGCGTCTCATCGAGCGCGAACCAGATATCGCCACCCTCGGCCTTGTTGAACTCGCTGAAGGAGTTGAACGGCACCGCGCAGCGGTTTTCGGGGCCGAGCCATCTCGTCCAATGCTTGCTCTTCACGTTGCGGATGTTGGTCGTGCCGCTGTCCGGCTCCATCCGCAGCAATTCCTTGAAATCAACCGCCTTACCCTTCGCTTCGAGCTTTACCACACGCTTTTTGGTCGCCTCCATCAGGGCGTGCTGCGATGACGGCATTCCCCACCGCGCCGTCGTGAGTTCGCGGCCCTCGGCGCCATTGCGCACGATCGGCGCCTTGTAATCGGGAAAAACCCCCGGCATCGGCGCCAGATTGCCGACATACCGGTTCACGACGCGGAACAGCGCGGCGATGGCGGCCTGGTTGGTCGTGATCGAGTAGAGATCGCACATCGGTCAGGCTTTGGTCCGAGAGTGGCGCGGCTGCCCCGCCAGTTGTAACAGAGTCGCAGAGGGACGCCGGCCGGCCGTGCTGCATTTTCGGCAGCGCAGCCGGCTGGCGAGATCATGTACGAAGGTGGCCCGCGGATTCTTCATCGCCGCGAGGTCAACGTCACTTGGCGTCTTGCAACCTTCGCATCTGATTTCGAGCCAGGCGAAGCCTCCATTCACGGCCTGGTCGATCGTCGGGGACGGATCGATCGGCTCTCCGTCGGACCACATGCGTTCGTTCCAGCTCACGCACAGCAGCTTGTCCGCCTGCTGGATGCATGCTTCCCCCTTCGCCCGCATTTCTGCCGATCGGGTGGCCAGGATGTTGGCCATTGCGCGCGCCTTGCCAAGCTCCTTCTTCAGCGCCTTGCGGCCGCTGCCCGACAAGGGCGTAGGGTGGTATTTCGGGGCCATCCGGACACCGGCGCAAAGAGATCCGATCGGCGACCTGGTGCTGGCTACGGCGTCTCGAACGCCGGCCAGCACCCGTCTTCCTCATGCCTGCCAGTTCGTTGCCGGCAGGTGTTGTCGAGCAGCCGCTGCGCGACGTCCTTCCAGATCGCGTTGCGGCCATACAACCGGACTGCATCGGTTGTCTGGATTTCGACGATCCGCTCGCAGCGGCGGCACGACACGCGAAGGACGTGACGCCGAATGTCAGACAGACGCCGTTGCCGCATCTGGGCATCGGCCACATCGGCGCGAGGATCCTTGAGCACCGAATCCCAGTATTCGGCGGGAAGCGGTGCATCCGGAGCGGGCGAAGCCGGTCTGCGGGCGGCCTCGGCGGCCAGTTTTTCCATCTGCTTCGGGGTAGGCATGCGCCAGCTCGCGGGTCGGTCAGTCATGCCGAATTAGAACATAACAAGAACAAATGTCGAGTCCGCTCAGGCGGTCGCGGAGAAAAATCGTCCAGTTGGGGACGTCGGGATGTCGGAACCAAGGCCCGCGGATCGTCTTGAATCCGGTATCAGTATCGGAGTTCCCACCACCATGGCCCCCCGCGCTAACTGGAAAGGCTTTCTGCGTCTTTCCCTCGTCACCTGTCCGGTCGCGCTGTATCCGGCCACGTCCGAATCCGAGAAGGTCTCGTTCAACCAGCTCAACCGGAAAACCGGCCACCGGATCAAATACGCCAAGGTCGACGCCGACACCGGCGAAGAGGTCGCGAGTGAGGACATCGTCAAGGGTTACAAGGTCGACACCGACACCTTCATCGAGGTGACCAAAGAGGAGCTCGAGAATGTCGCGCTGGAATCGACGCGAACCATCGAGATCGACGAGTTCATCGACCGCAGCGAGATCGATCCGCGATATCTGATCCGGCCCTACTACCTGTGTCCTGATGGCAAGGTTGGGCACGATGCGTTTGCCGTGATCCGAGAAACCATCCGCGAGATGAACAAGGTTGCCATCGGCCGCGTGGTGCTGACCAACCGCGAGCACATTATCGCGCTCGAGCCCATGGACAAGGGCCTGATGGGAACGCTGCTGCGTTATCCCTATGAGGTGCGACCCGCGGCCGAATATTTCGACGAGATCCAGGATATCAAAGTGACCAAGGACATGCTCGATCTCGCCAAGCACATCGTCAATCAAAAGTCGGGTCACTTCGAGCCTGAGAAGTTCGAGGATCAGTACGAAACCGCCCTGATCGACCTCATCAACAAGAAGCGGGCCGGCAAACCGATTACCGCGAAGGAGCGGCCGCGTGGCGAGAACGTCGTCGATCTGATGGACGCGTTGCGCAAGAGCATTGGCGGCGAGAAAGCCGCAAAAAACTCCAAGCCGCCCAAGAAGCCACGCAAGGTCGCAAGCGGTCAGAAAGAAATGCTGATGCCGATCACCGGCAAGAAAGTGGCGAAGGAAGCTGCGGCCAAGAAGCCGGCAGCAAGGCCGCAACGGAAATCAGCTTAGGCCGTCCTGCCGAATTTTTCTGATATAGGCACGGCATGGCATTTCGTGTCCTGATCATCGGCGGCACGGGGCAGGTGGGCGCTGCGGTGGCGCGGGCCCTGGCTGCGGAGCCGTCCTGCGCTGAAGTCGTGATGGTCAATCGCCGGGCGATTTCCCTGAACGCTGCTCCCCGTGTGCGGCAGGTGGTTCTGGATACCGCAGCTGCCGAGTTTCCGTCAGATGTGACCAAACTTGCCCAGAGCATGATCGCGCAGGGCGATCCCGTCTTTGCGGCATGCTGTGTCGGTGTCGGTCAAGGCAGCCTGAAATGGAGCGAAGAGGAGCTGAAGGGCCTTGAGATCGGCGTGGTCGGTGGCTTTGCCCGCGGTTGCCGCGCCGGGGGGATCACACGGTTTGCTCTGCTCTCGGCCGTGGGAAGCACCTCGAAGAGCAGGATTCGCTACGTGCGGATCATGGGGCTCAAGGAGGAGACGGTTCAAGCGGCAGGCTTTCAACGTCTTGCGATTTTTCGCCCTGGAATCATCGCGGGCAATGCGCACACGCCGAGCTATGTCGCCTGGCTTGGCCGCCTGATTCCGGGGCGTTTTGGCGCGATCGAGCAGGACGATATCGCTCGCGCCTTTGTCGCTGAGTTCGTCAGCAGCACGGCCCAGGATGGTGTCGTGTATTTCGAGAACGGGGCCATGAGGCAGATGTCTTGCGCGCTCGAATAGCCCTTCCTGAATCAGGGGCATTCCGGGCAGGTATCGCCGATCGAATCCAGCACCTCGCGAACCTCAGCCACCGCCTCATCAGTGGAGATCCTTGCTGGCGGGTCTTTACGGGCGATATCGATGGCGCGATTCCGCGCACGGGGATCGGCGCGATCCTGCATCCAGCCGTGCTCCTCGCACTCGCGGATGGCGCCCGCTTCCAGGAGCACGTGGATCGCCCATCCGCGCAACGTCCGTATCGCCGGCCTTTGTTCCGTCGTCATCAGCATTGAAACCGCTCCTGACATTCGAATCGCTGTGCCCGCTATTCGTTCCCCTCCTATCACATGGCTGGGATTCGCGACGACGCGAGCTCGAGGATTGAAGTCCGGTGAGCCGTGGCGCTCCCGTTCGCTTCTGTCTTGCGTTGCAATGGATAACGACCGAAGTCCGATGCTGCGACCCGGGAAAGCACCAGGCCAGGTGGGAAAGAGTTGAAGAGATTCTTTCCAAGGCGCAAATCAGTGACGCGACGACAATGGCTCGCAACGAGGTTCAGTTTCGTCAAACTTGGTCATGGTGTCTTTGTCCAGGCGCGTGCGGCGATGGCCGCACCGGGCTCTTGTGAACCGAGCGCGTGACGTCTCGGCTATCCAACTTCGATCCCTCGCGGAAACATATGACGATCTCGCGCGCGATATATCGCAATATATAATGTGTCGCTCGCCGGAGGCACTCGCCCGCGTGCCCCGCCGTCATTGCCTGCCGGCGTCGCTATCACTGTCCCGCGTTCGGGTGCCTTGTTGACCGGTCTCGCGACTGCAGTCGCCTCGGGGCCCGCGGTCATTGCATGCCCGCGTCGCTATCACTGCCCTGTCGGCGGCTGCCTTCCTGATTTTCTCACTCTTGGCTTGATTTCACTTCTTCCGAGTTGCCCAGCATGCTCACCGTTGAGACCTCAGGGGCGCTGCCCCTCGCGCGCGCTAGGGTGAAGCGCCGGCTTGCGCCGGCGCCGACCCGAGCGGTCTCCCCGGTCTTCCGCGCTTTTTTACTCTGCCGACCTTGGACGACAATGCACGCGCTTGTGCAGACCCGCTTCTCGCGAAGCGGCCCTTATCAGGCGGGCGATCCCTGTTCCAATCAAAATGCTCCTCACGGGGCTATCGTTGGCCTACGGGCTGATTCGTCGGGAGCCACCTGGTGATCCTGCGCCGTGAGCGCCCAGAGGGGACGAGTGCCCCGACGGATGAGCTGCGTTCGACGCCCCGTGGGGAGTTGCGCCTTTGAGCGCCAGAACAGGGCCGGCGAAGATCGCAGCTGCCCGACCACGCAGAAAGGGAACGGGAATGATGGAAGATATAGCTGCATACGTCGGCGTCGATTGGGCATCGGCGACGCACTACGCTTACGCTTTGGATGCCCAAGGAGCAAAGCTCGGCCATCGCTCATTTAAACATAGCGGGGAAGGTTTGGTTGAACTGGCAGGCTGGGTTCAGCAAACGACGGGTGCCGAACCAGGTCGTATCGCGATTGGCATTGAAGTCCCGCACGGACCCGTCGTCGAAAGCCTAATGGATTCTGGCTTTCTCGTTCATGCATTGAATCCAAAGCAGCTCGATCGCTTTCGAGATCGATTCACGATGGCGGGCGCAAGAGATGATCGGCTCGATGCGTTCGTGCTCGCCGATGCTCTGCGGACGGATCGGCGTTTCTATCGATTCCTGGAACCGGTCCATCCGACGATCATTCAGTTGCGTGAGTGGTCACGCATGACGGAAGACTTGTCTGCCGAACGCAATCGCCTGGCCAACCGCTTTCGTCATCAGCTGTGGCGCTATTTTCCACAGATGCTCGAGCTAGCAGAAGATTGGTCGAAGCAGTGGATTTTGGATCTTTGGGATCTGATCCCGACACCGGCAAGGGCGCGTACGGTGAGGGCGTCGACGATCGAGAGGCACCTCAAGGAGAGCAGGGTAAAGAGGTGGACCGCGGACGCTCTGCTCACTCATCTTCGCAGTACACCCATATCGGTGGCAGCCGGCGTCACGGAGGCCTGCGTGGCCCATTGTCAGCTAATTCTGGGCCGTCTGCGGTTGGTGATGCAGCAGATGAAGCTAGCCATGAAGGAGCTCGAACGTCTTTGCTCGGCGGTCGCCGAGCTCCCATCAGCGACCGGCATATCGCCTCAGGCCGATCCCGAGATCTTGCGGTCGATGCCTGGAATCGGAACGATTGTCCTCGCTGCACTTCTGTCCGAGGGACATGATGCGATCGTTCGCCGAGATGCTCAGGCGCTTCGGGGATTATCGGGCGTCGTACCCGTCACGCGACGCAGCGGTAAGCAAATTGTCGTGGTAATGAGGCAATCTTGTCCACACCGTCTGAGGACCGCTGTCTATCATTGGGCACGCGTTGCGGTGCTGCATGACTGCCAAACGCGCAATCGATATGCCGCCTTACGAAAGCGCGGACATTCCCATGCTCGCGCGCTCCGATCAATCGGCAGCAGGTTGATTGGCGTTGCTTGCGCCATGCTCAGGACCGGCGAACTCTTCGACAACGACCGAGCACCGCAGTCCGTAGCGGCCTGATCCTGACCTCGGCGAGACGCGAAGCTTCCAAATTGCGTAGCGTCGCGACGACGTCAGGCCCGGATGTAACCAGTCGTTCTTCACATCAGCGAGCGACGACACTTTTGAGTATCCGTCGCCGTGCCGGCGTTGTTTTGCGCGTCACTGCGCTCCCGCGGCGAAGGCTTAGGGCTCCGCCCTCAGCGCGCTTCGGAGTGCCTTCCGCCCAGCTTCGGTCGTTCTCACTGACGCGATCGGCGACAAATATCCACGCTCCCTGCAGCCGGTTCCCCGCGAAGGCACTCGCTCCGCTTGCACACCCGCTGCTCGCCGCGAGGCAGGGCTTCGAGCGCGATGTTGCGCTCTTCACCCTGCCCAAAAGGTGAGGACGGGAAGCCACAAATGTTTGGTCGAACCCGCGAGAAAAAGGCTCTTGCAAAAGGTGGGAAGCCCCTCCGCTCGGGTCGCCCTGGCACTTGCTACCCCCGATCTCGCCGACGGGCAGGGGCGCAGGCGCGTGGTGCGCCCTGCACCCATGGAAGCAAAGGAAGAATGATCATGTCGGCCAAATCAGTTGAAATCATTCCCGCGAGCGGGACGGAGGTTCTCATTCCGCTCAACAAGCTGAAGAAGTCCCCGAACAATGCGCGCAAGACGCCGCACAGCGAGACGGCGATTGAAGGCTATGCGGCGAGTATCGCCGCCAAGGGCATCTTGCAGAATCTGGTGGTTGAGCCGGAGTTCGATGGAGAGGGAGCGGCCACCGGCTTCTATCTCGTGACGATCGGGGAGGGCAGGCGGCTTGCTCAGCTCCTCCGGGTCAAGCGGAAGGAGATCAAGAAGACCGAGCCGATCCGCTGCATCGTCGATACCGCGAACGATCCCCACGAAATCAGCCTGGACGAGAACGTCACCCGCGAGAACATGCATCCCGCCGATCAGTTCGAGGCGTTCAGGAAGCTGGCGGAAGAACGGGGGCTCGGCGCGGAGGAGATCGCGGCCCGCTTCGGCGTGACGGCTCATGTGGTGCGGCAGCGCCTGCGGCTGGGGGCGGTTTCGCCCAGACTGATGCAGCTTTATCGCGACGGCGATCTGACTCTCGAGCAGCTGATGGCGTTTGCCGTCGTCGACGATCATGCCCGGCAGGAAGCCGTCTATGAGCGGCTGCCCTTCGACCCTGATGCCTCTACCATCCGTCGCCTGCTCACCGAAACCCATGTCGCGGCCACGGATCGCCGCGCGCGTTTTGTCGGCCTTGAGGCCTATACGGAAGCGGGCGGCACGATCCTGCGCGACCTCTTTACCGAGGATCGCGGCGGCTATCTGGAAGACGTCTCGCTGCTCGATTTGCTGGTGACCGCAAGGCTCGGCCGCGAGGCGGATGCCCTGCGGGCGGCCGAGGGATGGCGGTGGACGGAAGCCCATCTCGACTTCCCGCATACCCACGGAATGCGCCGCGTCTATCCGCATCCGGTCGAGCTTTCGGCTGAGGATCAGGCCGCCCTTCAGGCGGTCCAGACCGAGTTCGACCGGCTGACCGAACAGCACCAGGCGGCCGAGGAACTGTCTGACGACGTGGACGCGCGCTTTGGCGAACTGGAAGCTGAAATTGAGCGGCTGGAAGCAAAACGGCAGGCCTACGATCCCGCCGACGTCGCGCGCGGCGGCGCGTTCGTGGTCCTCAATCACGACGGCACGGTCCGGATCGAACGGGGTTTTATCCGCCCGCAAGACGAGAAAGCCGATGCTGAAACCGGGCCGGAAAGCGACGCCGAGGCGCGGGATGAGGACGACCGGGAAGGCGAGGACGCCGCGCCGGATGGCGAAGACGACGAGAGCGCGAGCGACGAGGAGGACGAGGAGCAGAAGCTGTCCGACGCCCTCGTTCGCGACTTGACTGCGCACCGAACCTTGGGGCTGCGTCTCAATTTGAGTGAGCAGCCTGACGTCGCCATCGTGGCGGTCACCCACGCGCTCGCCGCGCAAGTCTTCTATTTCGGGGCCAATGCCCATGTGGTCGGCATTCAACCGGTGAAAACGGATTTGGCCGTGCATGCGGCCGGAATCGAGGACACGTTGGCCGGAAAGGCGTGGTCGGATCGCCATGCCAATTGGGCGAGGCAGATGCCCCGGGACCCGAGCGGGCTGTGGGATTTCGTGGCCGAACTCGACCACGACAGCCGCATGGCGTTGTTCGCGCATTGCGTTGCCCTGACGGTCAATGCGGTCAAATTGCCATTTGACCGGAGGCCGCGCGCCCTGGCGGTGGCCCGCCGTTTGGCCGAGGCGGTGGCCCTCGACATGACCGCCTTCTGGCGCCCGACGGTGCGCGCTTATCTCGGCCGCGTCACCAAGGCGGGCATTCTGGAGGCCGTGCGCGAAGCCGTCAGCGAGGAGGCGGCCGAGCGCCTGTCGGACATGAAGAAGGCCGACATGGCGCAGGCCGCCGAACAGCTATTGGCCGCAACTGACTGGCTGCCGTCGCTGCTGCGGACGACCGCGCCGCAGGGGCAATCCGCAATGCAAAGCGAGGCGCAGCACGGCGAGCCCTGTTCGCAGGCTGCGGAGTGATACCGGCGTCGGGGGCGCGTGGGCGGCCCCGATGGGTCAAAAATTTCGGCCGCACGCCTGTGGCGTGCGCCCGATTCCATAGCTGCAAAGTGGCGATTCCCTACACAAGCGCTTCATCCGATCGGGGGACGATCCGTCTGATCTACGCCGATCGCTGCAGCCTGGGTGGCTGTATCGCGCCTCCTTCGACCTTCACCAGCGAGGCGTAGATCGGGCCCGGGAAGTTCGGATAGTGTCTTGATTGCGCGCATCGAGAGCGCGTTTGGGTCGACAATTCTACCGATGCCGTAGGCTCATTGCGCGCAGATGTGGTTGGGTTCGCTTGCGTTGATTCGGCTGCGTCTGCCCTGCGATTGATTCGCGGACATTGGCTTTTCTTCGACCGATCCGGCCGTTGTCTGATGCTGCGAGGGGGCGGTCGCCACGAAAATCTCTGTCAGTTCAGTCATGGGCTCGCGTCCAACGCAGTCTCGATTGGGCTGATCAAGCCCGAGGGGCGGCAAGGGCCTCGATCGCCTTCCCGCAACGGCTCACGCCTGCTTTTTTCCCCTGCCGGCCTGGCGGCGGCATTCCTCGCGAAAGACAAAAAAGCAGGCTTTCGCCGTCCTCCGCTGGCGCTGCGGGCCTAAAGGCTGCGGGCCGATCGCTCCCCGGGCAAGGGATCGCCATCGAGGCTGCGATGGGCGCGGCCCGAGCAAAAACAGACGGAGATTATCATGGCGACCATCGGTACTTTCACCGCTTCCGACAACGGCTACACCGGCTCGATCAAGACGCTGACGCTCAACATCAAGGCAAAGCTAGTCGCATCCGAGAAGGACAACGACAAGGCTCCCGACTACCGCATCTTTGCGGGTAGCACCGAGTTCGGCGCCGCCTGGAAGAAGACCGCCCGCGACAGCGAGCGCGAATATCTGTCGGTCAAGCTCGACGATCCGAGCTTCCCGGCCCCGATCTACGCCTCGCTGGTCAAGGTCGAAGGCGATGAGGGCTTTACCCTGATCTGGTCCCGCCGCAGCGGCGACTGATCCTCTTGGATCATCGGCCCCGCCTCCTCGGAGGCGGGGCTTTTTTTGCGTTTCTTGCACCGCTTGGGGAGGGAGAAGAGGAGCCTTTTTGCGTTGGGAGAGGGCTTCGCCGCTCGCCAAAATGCGAGCGACCTGAGGGATCTTGACGCAGTATTTTTGAGCTGACGCTCGCATTTCGCATCGGATTGAGCTCTGATTTTCGATCTTCGGAGGTGTGATTTCGTCAGCTTCCAGAGGCGATGGCGCCCCCTTGCCGCAGCAAAATTTCTGCCGTTGACGAGCGTGGAAACCTGCACGGCGTGCCGGAATTTTTGCGGTCGGCAACGCTTCGTGGCGTCGATGCAAGGACCTTGTCATAGCAGCGAGAGGAAGCGAGAATGGGTAAGATGAAGCGCACGAGACGACCGATTAAGAGTGCAAGATAAAAGCACTGTCGCCGCAGGGCGACCAAGTGGTTGTCTGCACATCCAAGAGTTGGCGCTACTACGTTCTACGATGTCGGCAGAGCCAAGCCAAGGCCAAGGCGCGTCTTGCTGATTGCGTCTGCGGCTGCGAGCATGTGGCCACCCGCCACCGGGGAACAGGTAAAGATCGACGGTGAATTCGGAGGGAAGCTTGGCCTGTTAGACGAAAGCTCATGAGCGCAGCCAGTAGTCTTCGACATCTCTGCTTTGAGCGTCGCATTGAAGATTTGCCGTTAGAACGAGATTGGAGCTTCGGACCAGGAGCATGTTTCGCTCATTGGCCAGCGACACCAGAGGCAACGATGTCAATGTTCGCTATCTCCATCACGACGCCGGCAGGCGTTGGGCTTGCCCGGCGAGGTCGTTGGACACGGCGGCGCGCCATTAGTTCCGCATCATCATTGTCATGACGCATCATCTCATCGGCATACGCAGCAGCATCGTGCTATGTGGAAGGGACGAGGAAGGGGCCTCGCCGCGACGGTGTCGCTAGGCGCTCGCCAAGTCAGCGCCTGTCGGCGCTTAGCAGTCCGGCATTGATTGGACGCATGCGCGCGCCGATTTGTCTCGCGAAAGGCCAGCGCTCTGGCTAATGGTCTCACTAGCGGAAATCGGCATTGTCCGGTGATCGCCAAAGATCCTCCGGCCCGAACACAATAGCGGAGCCTTGCTGGGTCGCTCTCATGCCTCATTTGCCGAACGTTCGAACGACGCGATCGCGCGTTGCACCGCACGAGCTGAATCTTGAAGCCTTTTCAGGAGCATTCTCAGCTCCTCTTGTGTCGTTTCATCAAGACGCAGGTTGTCGCCAGCCAGGAACTCCTGGATTAGGTGGTCAATGGAAACCGTCTTGACCGCTGACCAGCAAACGGATGCCTCTCCAGCGACAGAGGACGCAATTTTACCGTCGCCTGCCAAAGCTATTTCCACGGACACGTTAGCGAGAACCGCACGTTCGATCAGCTCGAGAGGGACCTCCAATGAAGCCACAACTCTCCCGGTCGACACGTCGAGATAGCCTACATTCGAGACTTCACGCCCACATTTGACGAAGGGACTGAGGCGCAGCTCAACCGGACTTGCTGACATAAGTCGCCCAATTTCCTGAACGAAGGGAAGGATATCCATTTTATGACTCATAGTCTATGGGCTAGACAGCACAGTTTCTCTTGCTGTCCTGCATGCGCTTGCAGGATCGAGTCGGTCTCAACATTCAAGATTTACGTCGGGCAAGGAAGCTCAGCCAAGAAGAGCTCGCCGGCTTGTCCGAGGTCCATCAGACGTACTTGAGCGGGGTCGAAAGCGGTAAGAGAAATCCATCGCTTTTGGTGATCGAGCGGATAGCCAAGGCTCTAAGGGTCGATCCGGAGGAGTTGGTTCGTCGACGATGACTAGCAGGAGGCCGGCTAATTAACGAAAGCAGTAAGGTGCCCGCACGATGGTGCTATGAGGGCGCTAATTTTGCCTTGTGGGATCGGGTGCCAATACGACCGTCGATGGTTGGCCCGGGTCCGGCAGGCCCGCACGGCCGAGTGTCGTTACGCCGTAAAAACTCGGTAAAAGTGCGAGGAAGCGAGCGGCCTCAGACAAACCGCGCAGCGCCGGTAGATTAACTTTGAGGCTGCTTAGTCCCGTCGGACCGAGGAGGCGGACCGTTGCGCCACCTATCCGGACCCGGCACACTTGTCGCGTCGATGCCATGTGCCAGCACGGACCATGCCCGACCGAGACGAATTCAGCCTGCCACCAAGCGGACGCTCGCAATCCGCGCCGCGCATTTTTGCTCCAATCCGGAATGTTTGAGGCTGACGGCGGGACCGCACTCCGACGAAAGCAAAAGTCTCTCAACAGGACATGCAGCGCATATCCATGCGGCTTCGGTCAACGGCCCCCGCTTTGAGAAGACCCAAACGCCGGCTCAGCGTCGGTCCATCGCTATCGGTATATGGCTATGTCGCAGTTGCGGCGACGCCGTTGACAAAGACACCGCACACTATACCGCGGAGGCCTTGCGGCGGTGGAAGCGCGATCACGAAGCCATAATTGCGGAGGTTGCTACCAAGGGCTACGCCTGCTTGTGCAGACGAGTCGGGATTGACATCCATGGGTCTCTATCGCCGAACTCTCTTCAGCACGATCATCAGTGGATTTACTTGGCCCTCTCAAGGCTGAAACAGGGGTTCGATTCCCCTAGGGAGCGCCACTCTTTTGGTTCGACGCTGTTCCTGTTCAAGTTTTTTGGGTTTTTGTCCCACCTTCACGCGCGGTGGGACAGCGAATGTTCGGTATTTGATCCGAGTCCATCAGAACGGTTGGTTGTCAAGCTCTCGAACACAAGCTTCGAGGTTGCGCAATCGCTCCAGACCGCATGTATCGCTCGAGTTCGTGCATCGGCGTCCACTTCGGCCGCCGCTGGGTCTCGCAGCCGAGTCACTTACCTCGAGGTAGCGATAGCCGGCGTTGAGCGCGTGGCCGAGCGCAGGGGAGGGCTGTGCCGGGCCCTGGAAGGCGAGCATGCGGGCGAGTTCCAAGCTTGGCAGGCGACGGCGTCGGCCTCCAGCCGGGCTTTCTTGGCCCGCTCGGCCGGGTGCCTGACCGTCGCGCCCAACATATACTCGCGAGACTTGGATCCCATTGCCCATGATCGCGCCGATCCGCGGAGGTGGGAAGCCGCTAGAGCTATCGGGCAAGCCCGCACCCGCCTACAACGACTTGGTCAATGGTCGCCCGACTATGACGGTGGGGCGGCTAAAGAGGTCCACCAGGATAAAGCAGTAGCTGGCGGAGGGGACGGGCGATCCGCGGCGGCTCTACGCAAAGAATGGCCCCAGCGAGCGGGAAACACGCCGAGGACGCACCGAGCAGCGGCCTTCGGCGAAAACTGAAGGGGGACGCTGCCTGGGCGATCTTCGAGCTAGCCCTTCGTTACGATCGGAGCAGGAGCTTTTCCAACCGGGTATTTTCCGACGGGGTACTTGCCAACCGGATATTTGCCAATTGGCATCTTGCCAATCGGAGCCTGTTCGGTGACCGGCTGCGGACGAGGGAGGTCGGCCGCACTGGCAGCAGCCACGAAACCGAAAGTAGCAACTCCAACAACCAGAAACTTCAACATCGTTATCTCCGAGATGGGTAGCTGAGCACGAACACCCTTTACCCTCTAACGGCTACAGGGCAATTATCGCTGGTGCTCGTGCGGTCGTTTCTTTGCCGAATGTGACAAAAGCGACACGGGGCGATTACTTTGCGTGGTGCTGGATAAGGACGGGCGAGACCGACCTCGTACTGTCGGCTCAGAAGGTGGCACTTGAAGGACGCTCCGCCCGAGGCGCCCTTGGCGAAATTGATCACCTCACCCCAGTCGAGCCGCGTGTCGACCAGCCGACCTGGCCGCACGCGGTGCATTTGAGGTGTGCCGAGTATCGTACCGCGTTGCCAACCCGTCCCAGCCGTTGCGGCATCGTAGTGAGCTAAATTGAAGGGCTCATTGATCCGCAGGTCTCTTGGGTTTTCTTGAGCGCGTGGGCACGCCAATGTTTGAGCACGTACCCCTGCTCACAGCGATGGTGCTTCTGGGCGTAGCTAATCGAACCGATCACAATCAAAGCCACTACGACAAGTCCGGCGACGATGTTCTGCACCATGGTGGTCAATCCCTGGGACCGCACCGCCCCAAACGGGGATGATGGACACCGGAATTCTTCCGGGCGATGGATATTTGGGATTAGGTTTCCCTGCGGGCCATCGGTTAGCACCCGATACCCCATTCCGCCGATGGGTGCTTTGGCGTCCCAGTTGAAGTTTGGCCAGACGTCGGCGCCGCGCTTGCCCGTAAGCAAAGGGCTTGGGCGGCTCAATCCGCCTGCGGCTCCGCTGGCGTTCTACGTCGGCTGTCTCGTGGCCTGGAGCCAAGAAGGTCCGGGAGCGGTGACAATTCGGGGCGCGGCTCGGTGGCTGGTTCGTCTCGGAATGGGCCCGACGCCTGCGGCTGCTCACAAGGCCAATGAGGCCGACGACTACCAGCGCGACTCCGGCGATGATGAGCCAGTGCGGTAATTCCAGCCAGCCTATCGCGACCTTGATCATATCAATCCGCTTACTTCTTCGCCTTCAGCCGACGTCGACCAGCCGGCGGATGGCCTCCGGGCGCCGGGAACGCCTTGCGACAGATCGATCCTCGATAGGTGATGGACGCGGGCCGAAGGCGGCCGGGAAAGGATTGATTGCTACTTTGGCCCGAAAGCGCTCAGCAGTCCGATCGCTATGGGAACGAGAGCGACGCAGATCCAGAAAGCAGGCGCGCCAGAGCTTAGGCCGGCAAGAAGAATCCATCCGCCGATACCGACGATCAAGAGTGAGATCGCATAGGCAGCCGCCTTGTCCATGTTCGATCTAGGCGCAAACGAGGATCGATGTAGTATTTAGGACTCGCCAGGGGGCAAAGCGTTCCTGCGGGCAGGTGTCCGGATGGATCGCGGGATCGATCGAAAAGGCTTACGGGCTCAACAATGCCATTCTCGACAATTGTCACGTCCGGGTCAGCTTTGCGACCAATGACGAGCGGACTGCGCTACGTGCCGCGAGCGCGTCCCGTTCGGCCTGTTAACCTGGGGCCTGAGATCTCACTGCTCATCTGAGATGCCAATGAATCACCGACGCCCGTTCCGCATCGAGAACGCCGCAACGAAATCGCAACGAATAGGGTGAAACGACTGTGAACGAAACGGGACGGAAGTGGCTGCTACAGCAAGAAAAATTAACGATTTAGCGAATGTTCACTGCGTTCGGGACGCGGCCCCCTTCGTCTCGCCAGTCGAAACCTCTCGTTCCGACAGGGTGAAAAGTCTTTGCATCTTCAAAGCGGTTCCACCAGCCATTTGTCGGAATGGCCACTGAATCTTCTTGAAGATCATGCGTCTCTTAATCAGCCTGTCGGATTTTGCGTTGAGCATCGTCCCTGGATCCATAGACCTCAGATCTCCCCACAGACGCTCGTTCTCGTATGGCTCGCTCGTGCTTCAGCGAATGATTGCAGCAGATATCCAAGTCCGGACGGGCGTGGGAGAAAGGCGGTAGCGCTCCAGTGACTCAAACTCGCGGCGCCTTCGGTATTCATGCCGAGCCGAAGCATGTGATTTGAGTTTGTCAGGCAGCGACGTTCTGCCGCATCATAGACGTTGCCATCAAAGTACCTCGGCGAGCGAATGCCCTTGCAGCTCGATTGTGAGCCCCTGCATGCCCAGGTCATTGATCTCGCCGCCCATCGCCTTCAGGCTTTCTTCGCGGATGAGGGACATCAATCCTCGGCGCAGGGCCAGAAATTCCGACGACATCATCATCGATTGCTGCCGCGGGCGCTCAAGCGGAATCGGAATCTCCGCCTTGATCGAGCCGGGGCGTGCGGTCATGCAGTAGACACGGTCGGACAGGAAGATCGCCTCGTCGATGTCGTGGGTGACGAACAGCACCGAGATCTTCAGCCGTTGCCACATGTTAGTGAGGATCTGCTGCATGATGACGCGGGTCTGCGCGTCCAGTGCGCCGAAGGGTTCGTCGAGCAGCAGCACCTTCGGTCCCGTGGCCAGCGCGCGCACGATGCCGACGCGTTGCTTCATGCCGCCGGATAGCTTCTCTGGATAATGCTTCTCGAATGCCTCGAGCCCGGCGAGTCCGAGCAGCGTGCGCGCCGCGCGCTCGCGCTGCGAGCGCGGCATGCCGCGCATTTTCAGGCCGAACTCGACGTTCTCTCGCACCGTCTTCCATGGAAACAGCGAGTATTGCTGGAACACCATACCGCGTTCAGCGCTCGGACCATTCACGGGCTCGCCATCGACGGTAACGATGCCGGTGGTGGGCTTGAGAAAGCCGGCAACCGCGTTGAGCAGCGTCGATTTCCCGCAGCCGGAAGGGCCGACGATCGAGACGAACTCGCCCGGATTGACATGAATATGCGTGTCGCTGACGGCTTGCACGGCACCGTCGACGCTTTCGTAGCTGAGGGAGAAATGGCTGACCTCGATATGGCCTTGCGGCGGTTTGGTCCGAACGTCATTCATTTCGGCCTCCAGGGCATCACCAGTCGACCGGCGCTCCGGATCAGCAAGCTCGATCCCAGTCCGAGCACGCCGATCGCGATCATGCCGAGGGCGATGTCGGGATACTGGACCAGCGAATAGGCTTCCCAGGTGAAGTAGCCGATCCCGTACTGTCCGGAGATCATTTCGGCGGCGATCAGGGACACCCATGCCACGCCCATGCCGACGGTGAGGCCAGTGAAGATGTGCGGGAGCGAGCCAGGAAAGTACACCTCGCGAAAAATCGAGCGCTCGCGGGCGCCGAGGCATTGCGCGGCGCGCACCAGCACGGGGTCGACCAGCGTCATGCCGTGCAGCGTGTTGACCAGAATCGGGAAGAAGGAGCCGAGAAACGTGATGAATACAATGCTCTGCTCGTTGGTCGGCCACAGCATGATCGCCATCGGCACCCAGGCGATCGCTGGGATCGGCCGCAGCACTTCGGCAACCGGAAAGACCACCTCATGGACCAGCTTGAAGCGGCCCATGATCAGTCCCAGCGGCATGCCGATGATGGCCGCTAGCGAAAAGCCGATGAAAATGCGCCGGCAGCTCAGCAGCAGGTGCATCAGGAATTTGGGGTCGTGGATCGCCTTGGTGAAGCTCGTATAGACTGCGAGCGGCGTGGGCACGTTGATGAAACGCACGAAGAAGACGACGCGATACGTCGTGAGTAGATGCCAGAGGAGTAGGAATGCGGCGAGTGAAAGCGCGCCGATCGCGGTCGCGCGCAGGCGGTCCTGATTGAGGCGATACCAGCGCCTCGCCAGTTTGTCGAATGACGGCGCAAGAGCGGGCGTCGTGGCAGGAGGGGGCCCGCTGACGGCCGTGGCTGACGGCATGGCGTCGTCCTCCTGGTGCCGCAGGATGGCGGGGCTGCTACTCACGTCTTGCCTCCGCTGACGACCGACTTCACTGCTTCGTCGAAGCTCAGAACCTTGCCGCTGATCCTTGCCGCGTAGGCTTCCGCATCCTTCTTCAGCAGGAAGGGTGCCACCTCGCCGTCGCCGACGGCATAGAATGCCTGGTCGGCGAACAGCTTGATGCCGCGGGTGGTGTCGAAGACATAGGCGACGTTGATCTTCTTGCCCTTGGCCTTGAAGTCGGAGTAGGCGCCGAGTGTGCAGGCGGCATTGGCAAACGGCAGGATGCCGGCATCGTCGACCCAGACTTCGCCGGCCTTGCGCGGATCGGCGACCGGCTTCTTGCAGAAGCTGTCCTCGCCCGAAATCTCGTAGTTTTTTGCGCTTGCGACCTGCGTGTCATAGTCGAGCTTCATCTCGGCATAGGCCTTGCGGATGTAGGAATCATCGACCCACTTCTTCGGATCGAATTCCTTCATGCGCCCGAGCTTCTGCAGCACCGTGACGTCGGTGACGGCGGCATCGATCAGCGCCGGCTTGACGGTGGGATCGGTGGTCATGTTGCCGCCCGGCCCGAGGAAGACGTAGACCACCTCCTTGTTGATGCCGGTCCATTCCTGGATCTTCTCTGCGGCGCGCTTCGGATCGTCGCGCAGCCATTGATTGGCGGCAATGAGCGCTTTCATGTAGGCCACAATCACCTCGGGATACTTCTCGGCGAAATCGGTGCGCGCGACGATGCCGTGAAAGGTCGGCAGGTTCGTCTCGACGCCGTCGAATATCTTCCGAGCGAAGCCGCGGAATGGCAAGAGCTCCGCGAACGGCACGAAGTCGGCATGCGCGTCGATTTTCTTCTCCTGGAGATTGGTCGATCCGACCTCCGGGCTCTGGCTCACGAGCTGGAAAAAATCGGATGGGTAGCCTCGGTCCTGCATCGCTTTGAGCACCATGCCGTGCGCGGCGGATCCGAACGGTACGCTGACGAGCTTGCCCTTGAGGTCGGCGAGATCATAGTACGGCGAGTCCTTGTGGACGACGATGCCGTTGCCCGAGCCGGAGAGATTGTAGGCGGCGATCGCGATCAGCCGGCTCTTGCTCTCGGGATTGCTCTCGAAAGTGAAGCCGTTCACGATCAGCGGATAGTCGCCCATCATGCCGATCTGCAGCTTGTTCGCCATCATCGCATTGGTGACGGGCGGACCGGAGGTGAAGTTCTGCCACTCCAGCTCGAACTTGATGTTGGCGTATTTGCCGTCGGTCGGCAGGTATTTTTCCAGGAGATGGAGTTGGCGGATGACGACGCCTGCCGTGACAGTGTTGGTGGTCGTGTCCTGTGTGCCGATGCCGATGGTCACCGTTTCCGCCGCGGCCGGCTGCGCGAGCAGGAGCGCCAGCGACGTCACCGACATCGCGAGCGAGAGCGTGGGAAGGTGGCGGACCATTCTCATCCTCTTCCAGGTTGGATGTGCTGTGCCTGCCATGATTGGGTGAGGGCGCCGGCAGGGCAAATCCGGAGTCGTCACCGCTGTCGATTAGTTGCCGCGAAATGCCACTTGCTTACTCCTTGGGCATTTTGGCGCCGGGAAGCCAATTGCATGTGCATCGGCCTCAATCGGAAGCCTGTCCTCGCATCTCTTGCAGGATCTCGGGCCGGCAGACCACGATCTGGGATCGCTTGGTCACGACGATCCCCTTCTCATGCATGCGCTTCAGGCTGATCGTGACCCACTGCCGGGTGGCGCCGACCATGTGGGCGATGTCGGCATGGGTGAACGCCGCCGCGATCACGGTGCCGTCGGCGTCCTCGACGCCATAGAGCTGGACGAGGTGCAGCAGCAGATGGGCCAGACGCTGGGTGACCGAGCGTGTTCCCAGCATCTGGGCCAGCGCCGAGTAGCATTTGCCCTTGAACGTCAGGCCTTCGATCAGGCCGATGGCGAGATTTGGAAGCTCCGCGGCCAGCGAGCGCAGCTCCTTGCCGGGCAGGTGCACGACGCAGCAATTGCTCGACGCAATACCGGACCATTGATGAAAGGTGCCCTCGAAGACTTCCGGTCCGCCGACGAAATTGCCGACATGCCAGTAGGCGAGCGTGATCTCGCGCCCTTGGGGCGAGGTGTAGAAGACGCGAATCCGGCCGCTTTCGATCAGCCAGATGCCGTCATGCTTGCCGCCCTGGCTGAACAGGGTCTGGCCGCGATTGAGAACCTTGCGACGGCCCTGCTTGAGCACCAGCTCGCGCTCGCGTGGCGTGAGCTTCTCCATCAGCGGCGGGGGCCCGCCGATCCATCGCTGGTTCTCGGTGAGCAGCAGCGAGGAACTGCCGGCAGGCCGGATTGTTGCGGGAACGGTCCCGCGAACCGCATTGGCCGCCTGCAGTAACATCGAGCTGCCTCCGGATTGTCCAGACCGTTCTAAACATGAGCAATGTCCGTGCCAGAGCGGGTTGGCAAGTGGGGGGCAGGTGGGACCCGACGTCTGCGTCGTCTTGAGATTGCACCAGGCGCGCCGGCCCGGAAAATTCATCGCTGAGATCAGGGGATTTATAGAACAGCGGCTTGCCGAGCGGCGCCCGGGATAGAACACGAGATCTGCTCGTGTCCCGCCAGGCTCAGCAGATAAATCTTTGGATAGATTCCGCGGTTGTGCCCGTCGGAGAACGCGATGTTGAGCCCGTAGCCCAAATCGCCGATCTCGGTGATCGCGATGCCGGGAAACCGTTCAGGAAACCGTCCGTCGAAGCGGGCGCGCGTGCAGTGGGCGCATTTGCAGGTGAGCCGGAGCTGCTCGGCGGTAAGCCTCACTTCATTGTTTTGCGCGGTGCGCAGCACGAGTGTCGCGAGATCGGCGCTGGGCTCGTAGTCGATCACGGTCGGCGCTACCAATGCAGTCACGGTCATGACGGTTCTCCACCCCGTTTCCTGACACTGCAACGACGGGCGCGATAGCAACTAATTGCCGGATCGGATGCAAAGCCGTGGGCTCGCTGACGCTGATCGCCTGCTTGCAAATCACTGCTTGCAAAATATGAAACTAATCGACCGAAGACAGCAGATCGCGATTGCCGGATTTGCGTCTCTTCCAGACCTTGCTTGCATCGCGCATGCAAGGAGAGACGAACGATGAGCGCTTTTCAGAAGGAAACGGTCCTCTCGGTCAGGCACTGGACCGATTCCCTGTTCAGCTTCACCGCCACGCGCGATCCCGGCTTTCGCTTCCAGAACGGGCAGTTCGCGATGATCGGGCTCGAGGTCGATGGCCGGCCCCTGATGCGTGCCTATAGCCTGGCGAGCGCCAATCACGAGGAGGCGCTGGAGTTCTTCAGCATCAAGGTGCCCGACGGTCCTTTGACCTCGCGGCTGCAGAAGATCAGGGAAGGCGACATCATCCTGGTCGGCCGCAAGGCGACGGGCACGCTGATCACTGGCAATCTGATCCCGGGCAGGCGGCTGCTGCTGTTGTCGACCGGCACCGGGCTGGCGCCGTTCGCCAGCCTGATCAAGGACCCCGACGTCTACGAGAGCTACGAGACCATCGTGCTCGCCCATGGATGCCGCCAGGTTTCGGAACTGGCCTATGGCGAGCAACTGGTCGAGAGCCTGCGTGACCACGAATTCCTCGGACCGCTGATCAAGGACAAGCTGGTCTACTACCCGACCGTCACCCGCGAGCCGTTCAGGAACCGTGGTCGCATCACCGACCTGATCGCCTCCGGTCAGCTGTTCGACGAGATCGGGCAGCCCGCGCTCGATCTCGAGACCGACCGCATCATGCTTTGCGGCAGTCCCGCGATGCTCGACGAACTCCACACGATGTTCACCGCGCGCGGCTTCGCCGAGGGCAATCACAGCCAGCCCGGCCATTTCGTGATCGAGAAGGCCTTCGTTGAACGATAGCGGCGGAAATTGTCCGACGGCGACAACTAATTGCTATCGCCGCCGGACCACCTGAACAAATCTCACGTCGAGGCGCCGGTTGCGCCGGCGAACCAGGAGCAAGCGATGGCACTAGATCAGATCGTCGACGGACTTTCGGAGGTTTCCTGCGACGTGCTGGTGATCGGCGGCGGCACGGCCGGCCCGATGGCGGCGCTCAAGGCCAAGCTCAGGAATCCGAAGGCGGATGTCGTGCTGCTCGAAAAAGCCAATGTCAAGCGTTCCGGCGCGATCTCGATGGGGATGGACGGGCTCAACAATGCGGTCATTCCGGGTTACGCGACGCCCGAGCAGTACACCAAGGAGATCACGATCGCCAATGATGGCATCGTCGATCAGAAGGCGGTCTATAAATACGCCCAGAACTGCTACAAGATCGTCGAGGAGCTCGATAGTTTCGGCATCCGCTTCCTGAAGAACGAGAACGGCGACTTCGCGGTCAAGAAGGTGCACCATATCGGCACCTATGTTCTTCCGATGCCGAATGGCGAGACGGTCAAGAAGGCGCTGTATCGCCAGCTTCGCCGCGCCCGTATCCTGATCTCGAACCGCTACATGGCGACGCGGCTGCTGAAATCCGCCGACGGACGCGTGGCGGGCGCGATCAGCGTCAACACCCGCACCGCCGAGATATTGGTGATCAAGGCCAAGGCTGTGATCTTGTGCATGGGAGCGGCCGGCCGACTCGGACTTCCGACCTCGGGCTATATGTTCGGCACTTACGAGAATGCCGCCAATTCCGGCGATGGCTATGCGATGGCCTATCACGCCGGTGCTGCGCTCGCGAACCTCGAATGCTACCAGATCAATCCGCTGATCAAGGACTACAACGGCCCGGCCTGCGCCTATGTCGCCGGACCCTTCGGCGCTTTTACCGCGAACAACCAGGGCTCGCGCTTCATCGAATGCGACTACTGGTCGGGCCAGATGATGCTCGAATTCTACAACGAGCTGCTTTCGGGCAAAGGCCCGGTCTTTCTCCAGCTCAAGCACCTGCATGAGAAAACGATCGAGGAGATCGAATCGACCTTGCACAAGGTGGAGCGGCCGACGCGCGGGCTGTTCCAGCAGGGGCGAGGGGTCGACTACCGTCAGGAATCGATCGAGATGCACATCTCCGAGATAGGCCTTTGCTCGGGTCACAGCGCCTCAGGCGTTTTCGTCGATGACCACGCGCGCACCACGGTGCCGGGCCTTTACGCCGCGGGCGACATGGCGAGCGTGCCGCACAATTACATGTTGGGCGCCTTCACCAACGGCTCAGTCGCCGGCACGGACGCGATGGAATTCGCCGACAGTCATGATTTCGCTGATTTCGACGCCGCGGACGTCGCCATGGAGCGTGAGCGTGTGCTGGCGCCGACCACGCGCGAGGACGGTATTCCGCCGAACCAGATTGAATACAAGACGCGCCGCCTGGTGAACGATTATCTGCAGCCGCCGAAGGTCACGCGCAAATACGAACTTGGCATGCGTCGGCTCGCTGAGGTCCGCGAGGACATGACGCAGCGAATGATCGCGCGCAACGCGCATGAACTGCTCCGCGCGCTCGAAGTGCAGTCGATCATGGATTGCGCCGACATGGCAGCGTACGCCTCGCTGTTCCGCGAGGAGAGCCGTTGGGGCCTCTACCACTGGCGCACGGATTTCCCGGAGAAGGACAACGAGAACTGGTTCTGCCACACGCTGCTGTCCAAACAGGATGGCAGGATGACGAGTGCGAAGCGCGCCGTGGAGCCCTACATCGTGCCGATCGCGGACGACGAGAAGGATCTCTACGACAAGCAGCGCGTCCGCGCCAGCGTGTGAACAGACCGACCGCAATACAACAGGAGATTGGACGATGCCACTCGCTTCCCATCAGACGTCGGTCCCCGTGGTGGTCGACGACGCCAAATGCATCGCGGACAAGGGCTGCACGGTGTGTGTCGACGTCTGTCCGCTGGACGTTCTGCGCATCAGCGATATGACGGGCAAGGCTTACATGGCCTATGACGAGTGCTGGTACTGCATGCCCTGCGAGGCGGATTGCCCGACTGGCGCTGTGACCGTCAATATTCCCTACCTGTTGAGGTGAGCATGTCGAGCCCGTTCGAATCCTACGACGATCTCGAGGACGCCGACGAGCGGCTGCAGGCGGCGGACCCTGCGGAACGTCGCGTCGCCATCATTGCACTTGGCCATTCGGGCGATCCGGCCGCGGTCGGCCATCTTGCCAGGATGGTGCCAGATCCTGATGCCGGCGTGCGGCAGCAGGTCGCGATGGCGCTGGGAGAGTTCGACGGGCCGGAGGCGGCGGATGCGCTGGCAGGATTACTGGTCGACCCCGAGAGCATTGTCGCGGCGGCCGCGGCGGACAGCATGACCGAGTTCAAGGACCCGGCCTGTGCGGATGTCATCCTGCCGCTGGTCAAACATGCCCACGCCTTCGTCCGCATGGGGGCGTTGCGGGCGCTGAAGGAGCTGCGGCGCAAGGATACGCTGAAGCCGGCGCTGGAGGCCCTGCGGGACCAGGACGCGGCGGTGCGCGTGCAGGCGATCGGAGTGATAGGCTTCCTCAAGCTCGAGGAATCGATTCCGGCGCTGACGGCGCTGATCCACGATCCCGACGCGCATGTGCGACGCGCCGCGGTGAGCGCGCTGGCGTTTTCGCAGATGAAACCCGCAGCCGAAACGATCAGGCGTGCGCTCCAGGACGGCGACTGGATGGTGCGCGAGATGGCGGCCGAGACGCTGGGGCTCAATGTCAACGGCGCGTTGGCGGCGGATCAATTGATCGGGTTGCTCGCGGACGAGTTTTGGCAAGTGCGGCTCAAGGCCGTCCGCAGCCTCGGCAAGATGAAGATCGAGCTGGCCGTGCGCCCGATCGGGAATTGTGTCAATCACGCGCAGGCGAATCTGCGCAAGGAAGCGGCCGCCGCGCTCGGTGAGATCGCTCATCCCGACGGCGAGGCGTTCCTGGCGGTCATTGCGGACGACCAGGATCCCGATGTGCGAAAGAACGCGCGCTGGGCGCTGCAACAGATCGCGGCGAAAAAGGCGAAGGCGAAATCGTAGGTCAGAAAACCTGCTCCGCGAATTGGTCGGATCGTCGCGAACCCGACGACGGCACGTTCACAAGCAAAACCCATCGCCTTGGAGCGGCGCAGGGCCGGCAATGCAAACGCGCTCCTTCCGCAGTCCGGAGCTATGCCACGTCGGCGAGCCGGCACGGTTGGCTTGTCGGACGTACTCCCTCTTCATTCTGAATCGCCGTGTAACCTAATGCTGGAAGGTGAGCCAGCTTTGGCACGTTTTCTTGATGAGGTGCGGTCATTTGTTGCCTCCGATATCAAGCGCTAATTGAATTGGGCTGGGTATGGCAGGCCCGGTTTTTGCCCGCAGAAACGGCCCGCGTTGTCCCTTCCCGTCTGCTCTTTGCCTTCACGACACGTTGAGCGTCGTGGCATTTCGGTCATGAACCGAGCGCCGCGGAAAGCCGATGGGCGGTGTATGTGCAGAGGGCGACGCTACGGCAACCTTGCAAGGCCCAAGCTGACAAGGTTTGGTGGTGTTGCGCCGAGGTCCGCATCGGGCCGAAGCCGCCGACAATCGATGGGCAGAGCATGTCCGCTCTGCCCAGGTGAGTCAGACATCCACTTGCAACCGTGCGGTCGACTGATGATCGGGAGGATGTGAGGCAGGTAGTAGGCGCGGCCTACCTCATGGGAGCCTGCCCGGGCATTCATCATAGAGCCCACACGCCCGCTCATTGCCAGCGAACGAAGTGGTCGTAGTAGGTCGTGTACGGACCGCAGTTGTCCGGCAGGTCGTCCCAGATCGCAAGACCCAGAAGATGCCATTGAGGACACGATGATCGTTCGGTAGCATCGGCTTGATGGCTGCCACTCTCCGTCAGTAGCGCATCGTTCGTCCCTAAGGGCTTGGATCACGGCAAGACTGTTCGGCTCAACATGGCCGCCAAGGAGCGGGTCGGGCGCTGTGCACCTGAAGCGGGCTTATGCTCATGCTGAGCTTTGTCGTTCATGACCCCGTCAGACATCGTCGATTCTCCGAAAGATGATTCATCAGAACGCCTTTCAAGTGTGGCGTTTGGAAGGTTACAATGCCGAATTATGTCCTTTGGGGGTGCCATGAGGTCGCGCCGTTTCAGGAAATTTATACACGGCGCGACAGCAGTATGGCCGCGCGCCGCACAAACGGGCGGTCGGTTACCGTACGATGCAGCCGGAGACGCGGTTCAAAAAGAACAAGATTTCCCATTAATTATCGCAAACATGCCCGCAACCGCAGAGCAAAAGGCGATTGCCGTCGGCGTCGCGGTCCTCTTGTTCGTTGCGGCGGCGGTTATCGCACCGTTCGCGAGCATGCAGTTGGGCCGGATGGATGCCTTCATTCCAGTTTTGCAGACAGCCTTGACCATCATCGATTTTATCACGGCAACTCTTCTGTTCGCTCAATATTCCATCCAGCCGCACGCCGCTCTTCTCGCGCTCGCAAGCGGTTACATTTTCAGCGGTTCGTTCGCATTCCTACAGACGTTGG
Source organism: Bradyrhizobium sp. USDA3010 (assembly GCF_056429065.1). Taxonomy (NCBI): domain Bacteria; kingdom Pseudomonadati; phylum Pseudomonadota; class Alphaproteobacteria; order Hyphomicrobiales; family Nitrobacteraceae; genus Bradyrhizobium; species Bradyrhizobium sp. USDA3010. The sequence goes on along the minus strand of NZ_JBWJZD010000028.1, from coordinate 4,971 downwards.
CCTTTCCGGGCGGGTACGCCCCCGCTGGTCTGATTGGTGATGGGCCTAACAGTCCAGCTTGGATTTACGTGCTTTGGCACACGACGTTTCCGGCAGCCATTATTGTCTATGCGCTCTCCAAGGATGCCAAGGGAGCCGCCAGATCGGACAGAGCGGTAATAGCAGCCATTGCAATCACCATTGCTTGCGTACTTGCGGTGATAACGGGACTGACTTGGATCGTGACGACAAAAGCCGAATATCTCCCGAGCTTCTATACCGACGTCAGATTTCAGACACCCCTTGGCAATCAGGCCAACGTGGCGCTTTTGCTATGGGGTTTTACCGCGCTCACTGTGCTGCTATTTCGCAGGCGCACTATCCTCGATCTATGGTTGATGCTGACTTTGCTTGCGTACTCGCCAAATTTCTTGGTGGCGATCATCGGCAGTTCGGTGCGATTTTCCATCGGTTGGTACGCGGCCCGCTGCTTTGTTCTGATCGGCAGTTGCATGTTGCTGGGCGTTTTGCTCGTCGAGACAATGTTTCTCTATTCACGGCTTGCCAGCGCCATCACTTTGCAGCGACGCGAACGCACCAACAGGCTTTTAAGCGTGGCGACTGTCACAGGCGCTATCGCCCATGAGTTGAGAACGCCATTGGGAGCCATCGCGCTGAATGCAAGTACGGCCCTCAACCAATTACGGTCGAGTCCTCCCAAGCTAGAAGATATCCAAGACATCTTAATGGACATAGAGGGTGACAGCCATCGCGCGAATGCAATGATTTCGAGCATCCGCGCGATGACAACCAAGACGATTCATCGAAGCGCTCTGACTAGCGCTGAGGATGCGGGGCAGCTCGCACTAAGATTGTTGAAACACGATCTTCAACTCAACGAAATATCCGTCACCACGGAGCTTCAAGGCAACCTTCCCGAGGTGCAGATGGATGGTATGGAACTCCAGCAAGTACTCTTGAACCTCGTCAGAAATGCTATCGATGCGATGTCCTCCACGCCCCCTGAAGCACGACGGCTGCGGCTTAAGACCAGTTTCGACGGTCAATCGACAGTATTGATTTCAGTACGAGACTCCGGACCTGGAATTCCGGCCGAGGCGCGAGCGCGCATATTCGATCCGTTCTTTACGACGAAACCTGGTGGTATGGGATTGGGGCTCGCCATCTCTTCTACCTTGGTTGCAAACCACGGAGGCAAACTGAGGCTGATCAATTCCGACACCGACGGCACCACTTTTGAGCTTGCAATACCGGTCGGCGCGCAGCGCTCGGCCGCGTCGATGAGTTGATCGAATCAACCTCACGCGCTTCCGGTTTTAGCCTTTTCCGAAGTGGTGGCTCTACCCCTGGGATGCCCGCTGAGGAAGATCGGAAATTTGCGGGTTGGGCTTGATATAGATCAATAACGCACCGAGGAATTTGGGTCGGGGTAGAAAAACACCAGGGGCGGCTCAGTTTTGTGGCCAAAAGCTAATCAGGGGGAGAAAAGGATGAAAGGGCTAACGGTACTCGGCGCTGCTCTCGGTGCAGCGATGTTGTGTTTGACTCCCGCTTCGCTTCACTGGTCCCCTGCAGGGACTGTCGTTATCTCCGTAGACAAAGCTGACGCTCGTGTCGGTCGCCCGCTCACACCTGGCAGTGTTGCGGGGGTTCATAGGAGAGTGCATCGACGCGCGTACTACGGAGCTGCGGTAGGTGCGGCCGCCGTCGGAGCAGCAGCCACTGGAGCTTACTATCACGGCCGACGCTGCGGTTATCATCCATATCCGCCATGTTGAAGACCGCCAGAACCCGCGCGGTAAAGAGGACGGACAAAGGTTGAGTCCGTTAATGGACAAACGTGGTTCGAGCAAGATTCTAGCAGCACGGCAACGCTTGGTGCTTTGTCGCCTCGTGATCGACATCATGAGGAGTTTGCACGGAGCCTAAGCCCCGGCGAGTGAGCCATTCGGTGGCCGGTTGGAGACGTTCTTTATCGGGGTGTGCATAGCTCTTGGTCAGTTTGAGCAAAAACCATTCTCTGTCGCCGAGATCGCAGCCTATATGCGCGTGCCCCGAACGACCGTCGCACGGAGGCTGGAGCGGCTGCAAAGCTGGGGCCTCATTCAGCGTCAAGGGCGCCGCTATTACGTAGATGATGGCGCGCTCAATTCTCTTTTTGGACTGCGAAGCTACCAGCAAATACGCCGATTGCTTGACAAAGCTGCCGGCGAACTGACCGTTTTGGACACTTTGCCGGATTGACGATGGCGCGCGAAAGTCGAATACCGATTGCGCGGGATTACTCGGCGCGAGCGCTCGAACCCGCCTCCCAGGACTATTTACACCTATCGACTCAACCGCGTATCCGGGGCTGCCGATGCTGTTTGCGCATGCTTTTGACAGTCCCAACCTGCTCGGCTGGATTCGTCGCTTCCGAAAACGTCCAATTCGGGTCTACGGCTCCGCATTGGGGTTGGTCGCTGCAGCGACTTTGGTCAGGCTGGCTCTCCACCAAGAGCTGTCCAACGCATCCCCATTCACGGCCTACAGTCTCCCTGTACTCTGCATAGCTCTCCCTGGTGGCTTCTACCCCGGAATGGCGACGTTGGCAGCGTCCTTGGCAACCGGCTCAATTCTGTTTCTCCCGCCCGCTTTCAGCCTTACTCTCGCCGAGGGCGCTGAATGGCCGCTACTCATGTTCGCCGCAGTCGGCGGCATTCAGGTAATTCTGGTTTCGGGATTGATCGCTGCAATTCTGTTGCACGACGGCCATCAGCAATTTCTCTTCGGAGAGCTGCGTCATAGGTCTCGGAACCTGTTTGTGGTCCTACAGGGGATCGTTTCTCGAACATTGATGGAAAGCCAAACGCTCGCGGACGCAAAGCAGGCACTGGAAATGCGGCTGGACTCGTTGGCACGCACTCACGCGATGCTCGCCGACAGCGGGTGGATAGGAGCGCCGCTCGATCAAATCGTTTCGGAAGAGCTGATCAGCTTTGCCAAGCAAGTTAGCTGTACCGGCTGCAGCCTGCCCCTCAACACACCAGCAGCTCAAAACTTTGCGCTCATCATCCACGAGCTGGCAACAAACGCTGTGAAGCATGGAGCGCTTTCGCGACCGGAAGGACGAATCACGATCAAAGGATGCACTCAATCATGCGAGGGACGTGATCTATTCGAATTTATTTGGACCGAAAGCGGAGGACCTACGGTGGACTGCCCTAAGCGCAAGGGATTCGGAAGTTCAATTCTGAACGGAATGGCGAAGCGGTTTGCCGAGATCGCTGAAGTAACCTATCGCCCGGAAGGACTTGTGTACGAACTTCAGGTCGGTCTTAGCTCCATTCGAGTATCTCTTGCGATGAAATCCGCTCTGCAGGGCGCAGTGGAATCATTGAGTTCGGCACCTGCCGCGTCTGGCAATAGTAGCGCGACAACAATATGAAAGAACCATCAGACGAAAAACTAACACGCAAGAAGCCCAAACTTGTCCTTGTGGTTGACGATGACGCCGCAATGCTACGGAGCGTAGCTCGTCTGCTGCGACAGCTCGGCTACACCAGCTTGCTGTTTTCCTCGGCGGAGGCGTTCGAGAACCACCGCGATTTCGGCGGGGCGGTTTGCGTCCTTCTTGACATCAACTTGGGTAATGCTTCAGGCATCGAAGTGAGGCTCCGTCTTAAGGCGTCTGGCAACTCTGTGCCGGTCATCTATATGACGGGGAACGATACTCCTGCCGTTCGCGAGGCCGCGCATCAATCCGGGTGTCTCGCCTACCTCACAAAGCCGTTCTCGGCGGGGTCGTTGATGGAGTCGCTCAAGATAGCCTCGGTTACTTGATGCTACCCAAACAATTGATCGCCGCTTCATTTAGCGACGAGCGCGGCCAATTGCTTCAGCTCAGCAACGTTATCCAAATTGCCGGGATAGCGCAGCGGAGCACGGCGCAGGCTTTCGAGAGCCATGTCTGGACCGCGACGTTGCTTGGCTCGACCGCGCCTTTTTTGCGGCTTGGGAACAGATCCTCCGCCACGCAACTTGCGTGTCGTCGCCAAGCGGTGGGGTTCGGCGCGTTACTGGTTGGTTTCTAAGAGGCGCGCCGTTACTAACAACTCTCTTGAGCAGCTCCATCAGCTCCCTGGGCTGCTGGACGCGCTGTCCAAGACGCCGACGCGTTCGGCAAGAGAAACGAGTTCTGCTAAGGATTTGACTTGCATTTTTTCCATCACCCTGTGGCGGTGGGCCTTCATCGTGCGCTCAGTTCCGCCTATCGCGCGGGCGATCCCCTTGTTGGTGTTGCCGCGAATGACAAGGTCGAAGACCTGGCGTTCGCGTGGTGTCAATGTCCTGATGCGGGCGCGAACGGCATCCAGTTTTTGCTGCAGGTCACGCGTCGCCTCATGAGCTGCGAAGGCTCGTTCAATTGAGCGAAGAAGCTCGTCGGGTGTAACAGGTTTAACCAGAAAATCATCCGCACCGGCCTTAATGGCAGTCACTGTGGTCGGAATGTCGGGATGGCCGGTGAGGAATATGATCGGCAATGTCGAGCCGAGTTCGCTCAAGCGCCCTTGTAATTCCGGACCACTTATTTCCGGCATTCGCACGTCGAGGAGGATACAGCCAAACGCGTCGGGCAAGTGGTCCAGCAGCTGATGAGCTGAAGCATAAGCCGCCACCTCGTAACCGGCATACTTTAAGCGGCGTTCCAGCGCTGTCCGGAACGACAGGTCGTCATCCACAATATGCACCGTCCGCCGCACTGTGAGTTTCCTTCGACGAGATGCCTTTCATCTTATCAAGGAACTACTGTCCGAGGTAATCTTTTTGTGAGATCGCACGAGGGACGCTTCTACTTCGGACGTTAAACGTCGGCTCTTGGGGGTTTAGCAGAAGCCTCTTTTAGAGCATTGCCAGTTCTGTGACCCGCAACATTGCCAAATGGTCAACGGCTGCGCAGATGGCGATGCTGACCCACAAGCCGTGAGACCC
>NZ_JBWJZD010000027.1:0-121991 GCF_056429065.1 Bradyrhizobium sp. USDA3010 | reverse complement strand
TCCTCCAACGCGTTCACGAAGTCGGGTCGAAAAGCGGCGAAAAAGCCGAAGCGTTCGCGCGCGCCTTCACCCCGACCGGAAATGTTCCAGCTGCCCCGCCCGGCAATCATGAATAAGACGGGCTAGGCGCCTTTCATTTGAGCAAGTCGACTCACACTTTGCTGGTGCCCCAGAACATCTGGCCAAAACCATTTCAGTAGCTGGCCGGAAGTCCGCTTTGGGTCCAGGCTGTGTACACACAGTCTGAGTCAGAGTCGGAAGTCGGAGCGCGTAACCGCAACGTCCGCTTCGCTACATTCCCAACAATCAGGTCGGCATCGTCGAGAAGTTGTGGGCGATCAAGGGCTCGATCGAGGACGGCTTCATCGTGCTGAATACGGTGAAGAAGGTGGTGCTGGAGGCGCGCGAGCGCGGCGTGCCGTTCGACATCGGCCATGGCAAGGGCTCGTTCGCCTTCAAGACCGCGCGCGCAATGCTTGCCAACGCCTTCTCACCCGACACCATCTCTTCCGACATCCACCAGCTCTGCATCGACGGCCCGGCCTTCGATCAGGTGACGACGATGTCGAAATTCCTCTGCATGGGGATGTCGCTGCCGGACGTGATCGCGGCGTCCACCGTCAACGCCGCGATGGCGTTGCGGCGGCCGGAGCTCGGCAGCCTCAAGCCCGGCAGCGTCGGCGACGCCACGCTGATCTCGATCAGGGAGGGGCAGTTCGATTATGTCGACGTGGTCGGCGAGCATCTGACGGGTAATCGCAAGATCGCATCCGAAGGCGTCGTGATCGGCGGCCGCTGGTGGCATCCGGGATAGGGCGCGTCCTCACAAGGCCCGCGAGCGCTTTGCCTTCATAAAGGCGACATAGAAGCCGGTGTGAATGAATGCCGGCAAGGGGCAATGGCGGACATCCCGCACACTTTCCAATCGCTTGAAAGTGCGGTCATATGGCGTCCAGTGATACCTTGGACATCTGACACTTGGCGTCTTGGGGCGACGGTGTCCGCTTGCACGGGGGAGAATGCGCGTGAAGGAACTCGCTGGAAAGACCGCGTTCGTGACCGGTGCAGCGTCAGGCATCGGATTGGGGATCGCGACCGCTCTCGCCCAGGCGGGGGCGAAAGTCATGCTTTGCGACATTGATGAAGCGGCTCTGTCCGCAGCGCTGGAGCAACTGCGGCTCACCAACGTCGATGTCGACGGCGTGAAAGCGGACGTTTCACTCAAAGCCGAACTCGTGGCGGCCGCCGAAGCCACGACTGCCCGCTACGGCAAGGTGCATATCCTCGTCAACAACGCGGGCGTCGGCGGCGGTGGGCCCTATGGCGCCTGGACCGACGCGTCATGGGATTGGACCATGGGCGTCAACCTGATGGCGACCATTTGGGGGATCGAGATTTTCGCCCCGTTGATCGAGGAGCATGGCGAGGGTGGACACATCGTCTCCACAGCCTCGATCGCTGGCCTTATTTCAGGGGAGAGCAATGCATACAACGTTTCCAAGTATGGCGTCGTCGCGCTGTCCGAGGGCCTGCGGCGTGAACTCGCGCCCCGCGGGATTGGCGTATCGGTACTGTGTCCCGGGTTCATCCGCACTCAAATCGTGGACTCAAGGCGCAACCTCCCCAAGCGCTTCGAGGGGGCGGTCCGTGCCTTGCCGACTTCGGGCCCACGTGCCGAGCAGATCAGTCTGATCCGGGAGCGCGTCTCTCAGGGCATCGATCCCATCTATGTCGGTGAACTCGTCCGCGAAGGCGTCGAAAACGACTTGCCATATATCTTTACCGACCTCGAATTTGAGCCGATGATCGAAGCGCGCTTCGCCGCAATTAAGCAAGGCTTTGACCACATCCGCGGGCGCAACCCGAAACGTTGAGCATCCGAGATGACCGGTGGAGCCTCTAGTCGGCGACGATCGGCCCGAACGGCTCCCATCGTTCGCCGGTGAAGCGCATCATGCGGAACTCCTTGACCACGCGATAATCGCTGCGGCTGGTGTTGATGGAGAGGCCCGGCAGCAGCAGATCGAGCTTCACGTCCTTCAGACTGGCGGCCTGGCGCATGACGTTGTCGCGCGAGAGATCGTCGCCGCATTGCCGCAGCACCTGCATCAGCAGCTCGGCCGCGCTGTAGCCGTAGGTCGTGAAGATGCTCTTTCGGTCCCCCTCCGGATAATACGAGGCCATGAAGGCGGTCCATTTCTTCATGCCCGCATCGTCCGCCCAGGTCGGGTCGGCGGCCTCCTTGAACGAACTCGCCGAGATCAGCCCCCTAGCGTTCTCGAGTCCTGCGGGCATCAGCACCGCGTCGATCGAGGACGAGCCGACGCCAAGCAAATGAAGCGGCTTCCAGCCGAGCTCCGCCGTCTTGCGTATCGCTTGGGCGGCGAACTTCGGAGCCGCCATGTCGATCAGCACGTTGACATCAGCGGCCTTGAGCCGAACCACCTGCGAGTCGATGGTCGGGTCGGTCATTTCATAGGGCGCTTCGGACGCGATCATCCGCGCGGCCTTCGCGCCGAGCCCGTCCTTCAATCCGGCAAGATAGTCCTTGCCGCTTTCGTCATTCTGGTAGAGCAGGCCGATCCTGGCGTCCGGATAATTGTCGAGGATGAAGCGCACATAGACGCGAATCTCGGTCCGCAGGTTCGGTGCGAATCCGATGGTCCATGGAAAGTCGGCGGGATCCTCGAAACGCGTCGAGCGACCGCCCACGAACAGTTGCGGGACGTGATGGTCGTTGAGATATTTCTGAACGGCGATGTTGGAGGCGCTGCCGGGCGTCTGGAACGTGAACAGCACCTCGTCGCCTTCGACGAGCTTGCGGGTTTGTTCGACCGTCTTCGGTGGGGTGCCGGCATCGTCATAGGAGATCAGCTTGATCTTGCGCCCGTTGACGCCGCCGCGCTCGTTGATCATCCGGAAATAGGCGGCCTGGACCTTGCCGATGACCGAGATGGCCGACGCCGGCCCGCTATAGGGCATGGTCTGCCCGATCCTGATCTCGGTGTCGCTGGCACCGGGATCGTATTTGCGGCTTTGGGCGAGTGCGTTGGCCACGAGAAAAAAGCTGGCGCCGATGATCGCCGCTCCGGCCGTCAGCCTGCACCAGTCTTTATGCATCGCGCCGCCCAAGGGTGTCCGGGCATGGAGACGTGGTGCCCCGCGCGTCGGACTGCGGTAGGTGCGGTACGACCTCCGGCAGCGTTTTCCACTCCGGCGTCGGCGGCGTCTCGCCCGGGCGCGGCACATAGGCGGAGCGTGCCGTCGTGGCGAGGTCGAGGACATAGCGCGGACAGTTTGGATAGACGTCGCGGCATGCGATACGGATCACGGCCTTGGCGCCGTGGTGGCGCGCCAGGCTTTCGGCGTCGCGATGAATGCTGGCGTCCCCGTTGATGCGAATTCGGTAGCTCTTGCTGTCGAAGCTCATGAACAAGAGCCCGACCTTCGGATTCATGGCGATATTGCCGAGCGTCCGATACATCAGGTTGCCGTCATAGTCGGGAAACTCCAGCGTGTTCGGGCCGATAATCTTGACGAACCCGGGATCGCCTCCCTTGAAGCTGCAATCCGGATGATCACCGTGAGATGACGCGATGAAGAGGAAACTTGCCGCCGTGATCTGCGCCACGTCCCGTTCGGAAAATTCGCTGTGCCTGACGCTGGTGCCCAGGAACTCGGCCAGACGCCGGCCATCGGCCTGCTCCTGCAGCGCAAGCATCCCCTCGTGGTAAAATCCGCGTGCTTCCATGGCCGTTCTCGCGATTCAATGGTGCTGGCGTTGGGCGCGGCGACAGCATAACACCGGCGCGCCGCCGGGCTCTCGCCGATTCCCACCGAACACGATGCGTCCTCTGCCCGCTTGCTGCCGGGCGGATTGCCGGAGACGTCGGGAAGGATGCCCGGTTTCGCGAGCAAAACACCCGCGCGACATGGCTTTGATCCGAGAGTCCACGATCGGGTGCGATCGCGAGAGCTGATCGGTGAGCGCGGCGATCGTGCGACGAGGTCGAATAGCAGCCGCAAGCGCAGGCAAGCGCGCTCGCTCTCCGGATTGCGGGCGAGGAGGCTTGCACGATTTCGGAATATTGGAAATGTACCCCCGAGTTGCCCGACGTGTCAAGTGGCACGGTCGGACGCCGGCGGCGACCGTCGGCTCCTTTGCATGGGGTTGTTTTCGATATTTTGGCAGCGCGTGGCGCAAAGACCGCGCCGCCGCTGCTCATTCGGTCTTGTCGACGTTCCAGAACACCGGCGGCGCCGGGCCTTCCAGCACGTCGGTGAGTGATTTGCGCCAGGCGCTCGGCAGGCGGAACTGGCCGAGCGGGACATAGATCACCTGCTCGTAGGCTTGCTTCTGGATCTCCACCGCGAGCTTCTTCTGGTCCTCAGGTGAGGTGGCGCGGGCGTAGGCGTCGCGCATCTGCTCGAGCTTGGCGTCTTCGGGCCAGCCGAACCAGGCCCGCTTGCCGTTCGCGGCGATCTGGTTGTTGACGATCGGGTTCATCACCTCGGTCGCGCCCGTGAAAGTGAAGAACAGGTTCCAGCCGCCTTCCTTGGGCGGCTTCTGGCTGGCGCGGCGGCTCACCACTGTCTGCCAGTCGGTCACCTGCGCATCGACATTGAAGCCGGCCGCGCGCAACAGCTGCGCCGCGACGGTCGGCGGCCCCTTCAGCGTTTGCACGTCGCCGGGGATCATGATCACGACGGGCGTGCCGTCATAGCCCGCGGCGGCCAGTGCCTTCTTGGCCTCGGCCATGCCGTTGCCCTTGATCAACGTCTCTGCGCCGGCGTCGCTGGCGAGCGGCGTGTCGCAGGCGAAATAGGAGCCGCAGATCTCGTAGTACTTTGCGTTGCCGACGGTGGCGTCGAGCACGTCCTTCTGGTTCATCGCCAGGAACGCCGCGCGGCGGATCTTGGGATTGTCGAACGGCGGGTGCAGGAAGTTCATCCGGCCCTCGATCTGGAAGCCGAACTTGTTCAGCACGGCCACGGTGAGATCGGAATTGGCTTCGAGCACCGGCACCAGGTCGATCGAGGGCTGTTCCAGGAAATCGATGTCGCCGGATTGCAGCGCGTTGATCGCGGTCTGCGCGTCGGGCATCGTGATCCATTCGACGCGATCGACCTTCGCGACCTTGCCGCCGGACAGCCAATCCGGCTTTTCCTTGCGCGGCACGTAGTCGGCGTTCCGCTCATAGACCGCCTTCACGCCCGGCTGGAATTCGGCCTGCACGAACTTGAACGGCCCGCAGCCGATCTGCTCGGCGATCTGCTTGCCCGGTGGCGTCTCCGCGAGCCGCTTCGGCATCATGAAGGCGACATAGGAGGAGGGCTTTGCCAGCGACTCCAGCACCAGGCCGTAGGGCTCCTTGAGCTTGAGCACGATCGTCTTCGGTCCGCCGGCCTCGAGGGAGGCGGTGAACTCGGCCAGCTTCTGCGCCATGCCGTCGACGACGGTCCAGCGTTTCAGCGAGGCGACGCAGTCCTCCGCCGTGACAGCCGCGCCGTCATGCCATTTCAGGCCGTCGCGCAGCGTGAAGGTGTAGGTGAGCTTGTCGTCCGAGATCGTCCAGTCCGCCATCTGCGGCCGGACCTTGAAGCTTGAATCGATGCCGAGCAGCGTGTCGTAGACCATGTAGCCATGGTCGCGGGTGATGTAGGCGGTGGTGAAGCCGGGATCGGTGATGCGCAGATCGGAGTGCATCACCGCTGATATGGTCTTGCCCTTGGCCGCTGCGATTGCACGCGATGAGAGGATGGCCGGGGCCGCAATCACGGGCGGCACGCTGGCCGCGAGCTTGAGGAGCGTCCTGCGCGAAACATCGACCATTCGCCGTCCCCCGATTTTGTCGTTGCGCCGGCACGTAGGCCGCAGCGACCCGCATGCTTCACCAATCCGATCGGCAAATCAAGCAAGCGCCGTGCCGCCAATCCCGCAAGGCGCGCAAGCGCGCATCCTGCATAGGAGCCTGCGCTTCCTGCCGCACCTCGCAGGCTGTTCGGACGGCGATCCCCCGTGTAGGCTTGCGGTCTGCCGGCCAGCAATAAGGCCATATCCCGCACATCCTTACGGGAACAAGCAGCCGAGGGAGACCAGAAGGACCGTCATGACCGATATCCGATACGTAGCACCGCGCACGCTTGATGAAGCGATTGGCGCATTTGCTGCCGCCGGGAGTGCCGCCCGCATTATGGCAGGAGGTACCGACTTATTGGTGCAAATGCGCTCCGGCCTGGTGCGGCCGGGATTGATCGTCGACATCAAGAAGATCGGCGAGATGACCGAGATCTCTGAGGCCGCCGATGGCGGTTTCCGCGTCGGCGCCGCCGTCTCCGGCATGGAGCTCGCCGACCACGCGCGCTTCGGCAAGATATGGCCGGGCGTGCTCGAGGCCGTGAACCTGATCGGCTCCAAGCAGGTGCAGGGCCGGGCCTCCGCTGGCGGCAATCTGTGCAACGGCTCGCCGGCCGGCGACAGCGTGCCGGCGATGATCGCGGCGGGTGCCGTCGTCACCGTGCAGGGCCCGAACGGCCGCCGCGAGCTCAAGGTCGAGGACGTGCCGGCCGGGCCGGGACGGACCAACCTCGAGCCGGGCGAGATCCTCGTCAGCTTCACCTTGCCGCCGCGGCCCAAAGGCTCGGGCGATGCTTACTTGCGCATGATCCCGCGCACCGAGATGGACATCGCGGTGGTTGGCATCGGCGTCAGCCTGACCTTGCAGGACGGCGTCTGCACTGCGGCCCGCGTCGGCCTCGGCGCGGTGGCGCCGACCGCGCTGCTGGTCGCGCCGGCAGCCCAGGCGCTGATCGGTTCGAAGTTGGACGATGCCGCGCTCGAGGCCGCCGCTGCCGCATGCCGCGCCGCCTGCCGTCCGATCGACGACAAGCGCGGCACCATTGCCTACAGGATAAAAACCGCCGGCGTGCTGCTCAAGCGCACCGCCGCGATCGCCGCCCAGCGCGCGGGAGGACACTAGCACCATGCCGAAACTGCACGTCACCACCTCAGTCAACGGCGAGCCGGTCGAATTCCTCTGCGAGCCGTATGAGACCATGCTCGACGCCTTGCGCGGACAATTGGGGCTCACCGGCTCCAAGGAAGGCTGCGCCTCAGGCGATTGCGGCGCCTGTTCGATCACGCTCGACGGCCGGCTGATCTGCTCCTGCCTGATGCTCGCGGCCGAGGCCGACGGCCACGAGATCCGGACCATCGAGGGCATGGCCAAGGGCGACAGGCTGCATCCCTTGCAGCAGAAATTCCTCGAGCACGCCGCGCTCCAGTGCGGCATCTGCACCTCGGGCATGCTGGTCGCCTCCGAGGCACTGCTGGCGCGCAACGCGAATCCGACCGAGGAGGAAGTCCGCTTCTGGCTCGCCGGCAATCTCTGCCGGTGCACCGGTTACGACAAGATCGTCCGCGCGGTGATGGAGACCGCGGCTGAAATGCGGGAGACACGCCCATGAACGTCGTCAACAACAAATGGATCGGTCAGCGCACCATCAGGCCCGATGGCGTCGACAAGGTGACCGGCCGCGCGGCGTTCGCCGCCGACACCACCATGCCCGGCATGATCTGGGGTAAGGTGCTGCGCAGCCCGCATCCGCATGCTCGCATCAAGTCGATCAATACCGCGAAGGCCGAGGCGCTGCCCGGCGTGAAAGCGGTGATCACCTCGCGTGACATCGTCGACTTCACGATCGAGAAGGGCGCGGTGATGCTCGGCATCCAGGACATGCGCTGGATGTGCCGCAACGTGATGGCGCGCGACAAGGCGCTGTTCCCCGGCCATCCCGTCGCCGCCGTCGCCGCCACCACGGAGGCGATCGCGGCGGAAGCCTGCAAGCTGATCGAGGTCGACTACGAGGTGCTGCCCTGGGCGATCGAGATCGACGACGCGCTCAAGCCTGATGCGCCGATCCTGCACGAGTTCAACAGATTCGACGGCAAGCCCTCGAACATCATGGGCCGCATCGAATCCAGGAAGGGCGATATCGCGCAAGGCTTCAAGGACGCCGACATCGTCGTCGAGCGCTCCTTCACCACGCGCCCGGTGCACCAGGGCTACATCGAGCCGCACGCCTGCCTGATCTCGGTCGCGGCCGACGGCAAGACCACGATCTGGTCGTCGAGCCAGGGCCAGTTCATGGTGCGCGCGATGACCTCGATGCTGACGGGCATCCCGCAGAGCGATATCCGCGCGATTCCCGCCGAGATCGGCGGCGGCTTCGGCGGCAAGACCATCGTCTATCTCGAGCCGCTGGCGACAATGCTCGCCAAGAAATCCGGCCGCCCGGTCAAGATGGTGATGACCCGCGAGGAGGTGATGCGCGCCACCGGGCCGACCTCGGGCTCGAAGAGCACGGTGAAGATCGGCGCGAAGAAGGACGGCACCATCGTCGCCGCCCATGGCAGCTTCTATCTGCAGGCCGGCGCGTTTCCGGGGTCGCCGATCCGCGGTGCGGTCGGCTGCAGCTTCGCGCCCTACGACATTCCGCACGTACTGTCGGAAGGGTTTGACGTCTGCTCCAACCGCTCCAAGGTCGCGGCCTATCGTGCGCCCGGCGCGCCGATCGGCGCCTATGCGGTGGAATGCGTGCTCGACGAATTGGCCGAAGCGTTGAAGATGGATCCGCTGGCGCTGCGGCTGAAGAACGCTGCCAAGGAAGGCACCAAGGCCGCGCATGGCCCGGTGTTTCCGCGCATCGGCTATATCGAAACGCTGGAGGCCGCGAAGAACCATCCGCATTATGCCGCGCCGCTCGGCAAATATCAGGGCAGGGGTATCGCCTCCGGCTTCTGGTTCAACGCCGGCGGTGAATCCTCCGCGCAGGTCAACATTACCGAGGACGGCAACGTCGTCGTAACGACGGGGCATCCCGATATCGGCGGCTCGCGCGCTGGCATCGCCAATATCTGCGCCGAACTGCTCGGCATCGACTACAAGCGCATCTCCGTCATCATCGGCGATACCCAGACGGTCGGCTTCTCCAATCTCACCGGCGGCAGCCGCGTGCTGTTCGCCTCCTCGATGGTGGTGACGCAGGCGGCCGACAAGGTGATCGCGACCTTGCGCGAGCGCGCCGCGAAGATCTGGGAGATCGACCCTGAAGCGGTGAAGTGGGAGAACGGCGCCGCGCATCCGGTGAGCCCGAATGCCGGCCAGTTCGAGCCCTTGACGCTCGCGGACCTTGCCGAAAAGGCGCCCTCGCAGGGCGGCCCGATCGGCGCCAGCGTGCAGCTCAACACGCAAGGCGCCGAGGGCGGCTTCGGCACGCATATCTGCGACGTCGAGGTCGATGTCGATCTCGGCATCGTGCGCGTGATCCGCTACACCGCCGTGCAGGATGTCGGCCGCGCCGTGCATCCGAGCTATGTCGAGGGCCAGCTGCAGGGCGGCGTCGCGCAGGGCATCGGCTGGGCGCTGAACGAGGAGTACATCTACAACAAGGACGGCAAGGTCGATAATCCGGGCTTCCTCGACTATCGCATGCCGGTCTGCTCCGACCTGCCGATGCTCGACTGCGCGCTGGTCGAGGTGCCGAACCCGAAGCATCCGCAGGGCGTCAAGGGCGTCGGCGAGGTGCCGCTGGTCCCGGTGATGGCCGCAGTCGCCAACGCGGTGCATAACGCACTCGGCAAGCGCTTCTACAGCCTGCCGATGTCGCCGCCGAAGGTGTCGGCGGCGCTGGACGCACCGGCGCAGCAGGCCGCGGAGTAGGGAGCGGAGAGCGGGTTAGGCAAAGCCGTAACCCGCCATTGCTTCCTCGTATCGGGCTGCGGCGGGTTACGCTTCGCTAACCCGCCCTACGGTTTCTGCGCCATTGACGTCGCAGTCTGTGCCTCGGCAAGATCGGAGAATGACCCACCCCGACGAGCTCTCCGCCTACATGATGTTCGGCCGCGGCGACTGGGCGGCATTGCGCTCCAGCACGTCGCTGACGCTGTCGGACGCCGATCTCACGGCGCTTCGCGGCCTGAACGGGCCGATCACATCAGCCGAAGTCAGCGACGTGTATCTGCCGCTGACGCGGCTGTTGAACCTGCATTTCTCGGCGGCGCGCAACCTGATGCAGGTCAAGGTGGAGTTTCTCGGCCGTCCGGCGCGCCGTTCGCCCTACATCGTCGCGTTGGCCGGCAGCGTCGGCGTCGGCAAGAGCACCTTTGCCCGTGTATTGTGTGCTCTGCTGGCCGGCTGGGCAGATCGCCCGCGCGTCGAGCTGGTGACGACCGACGGCTTCCTGCATCCCAACGCTGTTCTCGAAGAGCGCGGCCTGATGCGGCGCAAGGGCTTTCCGGAAAGCTACGATCTGCCGCGGATGCTGCGGTTTCTCGCGGCCGCCAAGGCGGGTGAAGGTGAGCTCGAGCTGCCGGTCTACTCGCACCTGATCGGCGATATCGTGCCGTCGGAACGGCAGGTCATCCAGCAGCCGGACATCCTGGTGTTCGAGGGCCTCAACGTGCTGCTGGCGCGCGGCACGGCGCCGGTGGTGGTGTCGGATTTCTTCGATTTCTCGATCTACCTCGATGCCGATGAGGCCGACATCCAATCCTGGTATGTCGAACGCTTCCTCAGGTTGCAGCCGACCGCGTTCCGAAACCCCGCCTCCTATTTCCACCATTACAGGGATCTGCCGCCCGGCGACGCGCGCGAGGTCGCGGAGCGGCTGTGGCGCGAGCATCATCGCGCCAATCTCAGGGAGAACATCTTGCCGACGCGGACGCGGGCCGACATCGTGCTGCGCAAGCGCTCCGACCATTCGATCGGTGAGGTCTGGCTGCGGGAGACGTAAGGTGTAGGGCGGATTAGCCGAAGGCGTAATCCGCCGTCTTTCCATGCGCTGCGGCGCGGCGGGTTACGGCTTCGCCTAACCCGCCCTACGCTTGCGCCGTCACCCTAACTCCTTCCCCAGCTGCGCAAGCACCGTCTCGCAGGTCATCAGATCGAGATGCCCGCCGCCGGCGTTCTTGAAGAAGGTGATGTCGCCGGCGGACAGGCGGCCGGCGACCTTGCCGGTCGCGAGGTCGTAGTGATCGCCGAGCACGTCGCTCTCGCGGATGGCGCCGCTGGCGATCGGTTGCAGGATGTCGCCGACGCCGTCGAACGCGGATTCGCGGCGGTCGACGAAGATGCGCGCGCGCCGCGCCGCCTCGTCGTCGGACTCGCGGGTGTCGGGTGTGAAGCCGCCGACCAGATCGAGATGGGTGCCGGGCTTCAGGTTCGCGCCCTTGACCAGCGGCTCACGCGAGCGGGTGCAGGTGGTGATGATGTCGGCCTCGCGTGTCGCGGCGTCGAGATCGGTGACGACATCGGCGGCGATGCCGTCGTCCTCCAGCAGCGTGGCGAGCTCCTGCGCGCGCTCGACGGTCCGGTTCCAGATCCGCACCCGCTTCAGCTGCGGCCGTACCGTGCGGTGGCCCCGCACCAGCCAGCGCGCCATCTCGCCGGCGCCGACCACCAGCAGGGTCTCGGCATCCGGCCGCGCCAGATGCTTGGCGCCGAGCGCGGAGTCGGCGGCGGTCTTCCAATGGGTGATCTCGGCGGCGTCCATTACTGCCAGCGGCCGCCCGTCATTGCCGTCGAACAGCACGCAGACCGCCTGCACGGCCGGCAGCTTGCCATGCGCAAGGTTGCCCGGGAAGCTGGTGTACAGCTTGGTCATCATGAAGCGGCCGGCATCGACCGCGCTGCGCGTCACCAGCTGCTGGCCCCTGTCGTCGCCGAGATAGCCGTCCTTTACGGCGATCTTCGGCCGCCGGTGCGCGGCCTCGATCGCCTCGATCAGGATCGGAAAGGTCAGGACGCGGTTGACCTCGCGGTCGTCGACAATATGCACGTGTTTCTCTCCTCGGGCGCGCCGGACGCCCCAAAAAGCGTTCCGGACTGATAGCGCGTAGGGACGGCCAGTCAACCGGACATGCGCCACCGCGCGGCGCTTGCTATCCTGCGCACCTGATTCTCTCGCAGGTCTTTGCAAGCCGTGGTTGCAGTCGTCGTCGCCGTCCTGATCTTCATGCTGCTCGGCGGTGCCGCGCTTGCGACCATGGCGATCCATGGCCGGCTCCAGGACCATCACCGCAGCGACGAGACCAATACCTCGGTACGCCTGGTCGCGACCCTGTTCGTCACCATGCCGTCGCTGCTGCTCGGCCTGATGATGAACAATTCGGCCAACACCTATGTGGCGGTTGACCGCAACCTGCATGTGTTCGCCACCGACATCATCCTGCTCGACCGCAGCCTGCGGCCGCTCGGCCCCAGCGCCGACGAGCCGCGCAAGCGGCTGCTCGCCTATGTCGAGCAGGCGCTCAAGGATGTGCCGATCTCGCGCGCGAACGAGGTGTCCGAACATCTGCTCGACGAGGTCGGCACCAGCCTCCGCGAGCTGAAGTTCGACGACGAGCAGAGTGTCGCGCTGTGGAACGACGCCCGATCGGTCTACCGGCAGGCGGTGCAGCAGCGCTGGACCTTTGCCGAGCAGTCCGACAGTACGTTTCCGTCGCCGCTGATCTGCATCCTGGTCGGGTGGCTGACGCTGATGTTCGCGACGCTGGGCTTTCGCGCACCGCGCAATGCGGTCGTGGTCTCGACCTACATCGCCGCCGCGGCGCTGATCGCGGCCGCGATCTATCTGATCCTCGAAATGAGCACGCCGTTCTCCGGCCCGATCCAGCTCTCCGACCGCCCGCTGGTGCGCGCGGCCGAGGAGATCAGACGGTAGGAGATTCGGTGCTGTAGCCCGGATGAGCCAACGGGTCGCGCGAACGCGCCCGATGACAGGCTCCGCGATATCCGGGGGCGTCCCGCATATCGCTGCGCTCATGCGGGCTACGGGACGGTATCAACGCGCGCCTGCCGCTTTATTCCGCTTCTGCGGACGGATGTATCGAAAATTCTTCGCGCGCCGCCAACGGAATACGGTGCGTCCTTCGGCGTCCTTACGCATGCAAGCCATTTGCATTCGAAAGGGAGACACCATGAAGACAACGCTCGCACTCGCGCTCGCTACCGCCGCTTCATTCGCACTCGCCTCCGCCGCCTTTGCCGCGCCGCCGACCAAGACCGGCACCACGGCGAAGGGCTCGGTGCTGACCGACACCAAGGGCATGACGCTCTACACTTTCGACAAGGACACCGAGGGCAAGTCGGCCTGCAACGGCCCGTGTGCCACGAACTGGCCGGTGCTGAAGGCGGAAGCCAGCGACAAGGCCGAAGGCGGCTACACCATCATCGCGCGTGACGACGGCTCGAAGCAGTGGGCCTACAAGGGCAAGCCGCTCTATACCTTCGCCAAGGACCAGAAGGCCGGCGACATCACCGGCGACGGCTTTCTCAACGGCGCCTGGCACCTCGCGCAGCCCTGAGGCGTTGCGGAGGACCGCAGGGCGGGTGAGCGCAAGCGTAACCCGCCATTTCTCCGCGTGCGAGATTTGCGGCGGGTTACGCTGACGCTAACCCGCCCTGCATTCGCGCCTCACGCTCGCTGCTTCAGCGCCATGCCCATGCTGATCCAGCTGACGCCGGCGCAGATCAGGTCGACGCTGAGGAAGATGCCGAGCACATAGAGGCTCGACACCGGCCAGCGCGCCAGGATCATGGCCCCGAGCACCAGCGTGATCAGCCCGGAGATCGCGACCATTCCCCACGGCGCCGCCGAGTTCATGCCGAACGCCAGGAAGATGCGGACGATGCCGGAGACCACCAGCGCGATGCCGAGGAATAGCGTCAGCGTTGCAGCTGCGAGCAGCGGGTTTTCGAAGGTGATGAAGCCCGCGACGACATAGAGCGCGCCGAGCAGCAGCCAGAACAGGAACTTGCCCCAGGTCTTGAACTGGAACGCGTTGATGATCTCGGCAACGCCGGCGACGATCATCATCGCGCCGACGAACAGCACGCTGACGACGGTGGCAAAGAACACGCTGCCGAAGGCGAGCACGCCTGCGATCAGGTAGATCACGCCAAGGGCAACGATCCAGCCCCACTTCGCGCGAAGGTTGGCAAGCCCGGATCCGAGGCTGTGAGGAGGTGTGGCGGGTGAGCTGGACGCTGTGGACATCGATCGCTCCCGAATACTTGATCAAACCATGCTACCATAGGTCATGGCGCCGACAAGGGCAGGCGCCCGGCTGGCACCAAATGCATGCTGGCACCAAAGGCGCCGCAACACGTTGATTCAAGTCAACCGGTGTGTTGCCGCGCAGCATTTCGTGGTTTGACGACAGCCCGTACCGGACGACGGACTGTCCGGATCGGAGTGCAAATAGTCCGGATCGCGCAACCACCCCAGGGAGGTCGACATGCCCACCACGCACGACAAGGACCACGTCTACAAGATCCTCGAACTGGTCGGATCATCGGACAAGAGTATCGAGGCGGCGATCGAGAACGCCGTCAGCCGCGCGTCGGCGACGATCCGGGAAATGAAATGGTTCGAGGTGGTGCAGACCCGGGGCCATATCGAAGGCGGCAAGGTCGCGCATTATCAGGTGACGCTGCGGGTCGGCTTCACGCTGGAGTAGGGCGGCCTCAGTTCGTCACCCACTACAACTGTCATCGCCCGGCTCGACCGGGCGATCCAGTACGCCGCGGCCTCTCGGCTCAAGCACTGGCGTCTCTGGAATACTGGATCACCCGCTTTCGCGAAGGCGGGTGATGACACCGAACTTGCTCGAGATCGCGCCACACATTCGATGTCGTCCTGGCGAAAGCCAGGACCCATTACCCCAAATCTAAATTGTTGTGCGGCGCTGGGGCCGCTGTCCCGTTCATCACCGAATGCGGTGGTTATGGGTCCTGGCTTTCGCCAGGACGACGAATGGGAGGGAGCCGCGCACCCCCATCGCCCATCACCGCCGCGACAGCGGCGCGGGTGGCGGCGGGGCGGTCGAGCCGGCGGCGAGCGAGCGCTGCACCATCACGGTGTCGGACCAGCGGCCGTAGCGATAGGCGACACCGGGCAGATGGCCGACGCGGGCGAAACCGAACCGCTCGTGCAGCGCCAGCGACGCCGCATTGTCGCTGTCGATGTAGCCGATCATCTGGCGGAATCCGGCCGCCGCGCAGGCGTCGACCAGTTCCTGCAACAGCCGGCCGCCGACGCCCTTGCCGGTGAAGCGGTGGTGGATATAGATCGAATGCTTCACCGTGTAGCGATAGGCCGGACGCTTGCGGAACTGGACCACATAGGCATAGCCGACCACCTCGCCGTCGCACAGCGCGACCAGATGCGGCAGGCGGGTGTTGCGCAGATTCTTGCGGCGGTCGCGCAGGTCGTCGGGCTCCGGCGTGCCGGAATCGTCGACGCTCTCCTCGATGCCGTGGCGGATGTGATAGCGGTAGATCGACAGCATCGCATCGACGTCGCTGTCGCGCGAGGGACGGACGGTGATCTTGTGATCATTCTCCATTGTGTTGCGTCCGCTGGCCCTATTCGGACACGACATAGGTGTAGAAGCGGACGCGGCCCGCGTCGTCGATCTCCTTGTAGATGCCCTGGACCTCGACCTCGAAGCCCGGGAACGCATTGAAGCTCGCCTCGAACATCCGCAAGTAATCGATCATCGGCTTGCTGCGTTCCGACAGCCGCTCGCCTGGCACGATGGTGGCGATGCCGGGCGGGTAGACCACGAACGGCGTCGCGGCGATGCGGCCGAAGATCTGGTCGATCGGCAGATAGTCGACGTCGTTGCGGATCAGATATTGCGCCGCCTGGCGCGGCGACATCGCGATCTCCGGGAGATGCTCGGGCAGGAATTGCTTGGCCTGCAGCGTGCTGACGCCGCCGTCGCGGAAGAAGCGGTGCATGTCGCCGCAGAGGTCGCGCAGCCGCACCCCGGTGTAGCGTTGCGGGCGGCGGCGGAAGAATTCGGGGATGACGTCCTCGACCAGCGCGTTGTCGTCGTGCAGCTTCTTGAAGGCGACGAGCCCGGACACCAGCGTGCCGGCCTTGCTGGCCTCGACGCCGGGTGTCAGCAGGAAGAGCAGGGAGTTGAGGTCGTTCTTCTCGGCGACGATCTGGTTCTCGCGCAGATATTGCGCGACGACCGGGGCGGGGATGCCGTGGTCGGCATAGGCGCCGGTGGCGTGGTCGAACCCCGGCGTCAGCAAGGTGAGCTTGTTCGGGTCAGTCATGGCGAAGCCCGCGGTCAACTCCGGGAAGCCGTGCCAGGTTTCGCCCGGGCTGAGCTGCCAGTAGGACGGATTGGTGGCGAGCTGATCGGTCGAGATCGTCTCCCAGGCGACATTGTGCACGCCGTTCTCGCGTGCGACGTCGGGGATCATCACGCGGTCCGGCACGAACGGCTCGAAGAACCAGCGCCGCTCGGCGCGCGTCTCCTTCTCCTCGAACTCGCGCTTCACCGCGCGGATCTTCTTGCGCAGCTCGATGCCGAGCCGGATCGTGTCGTCCCACAGCACTTCGCCGGAGCGGCCCTTCATCATCTGCGCGCCGACGTCGAGCGAGGCGAAGATCGGATAGAACGGCGAGGTCGAGGCGTGCTGCATGAAGCTTTCGTTGAAGCGGCGGTGCTCGACCCGGCGCTTCTGGCCCTTGATGTGGCGGTCGCGGATGTGGATCTGCGAGGCCTGCGAGAAGCTCGCGAGCTGCTTGTGGGTCGATTGGGTGGCGATGATGCCGGGCGCCTCGGGGCCGAGATCGGCAAGCCCCATCGCGAAGCGGCCGGCATAGATCGGGTGGAACTTCATGAAGCCGGCCCAGGCCTCGTCGAACAGGATGTAGTCGCAGAGATGGCCGATGCGCTTGAGGATCATCTCGGCGGAGTGGATGGTGCCGTCATAGGTGCACTGCTCGACCACGGCGACGCGGAACGGACGCTCCTTCTTCCAGGCGTTCTCGTCCTTGACCAGCGGGTGCTTGCGGATCTGGTCGCGCAAGCTCCCCTCGTCGAGCAGGTCCCAGCGCATCGGGCCGATCAGGCCCCAGGCGTTGCGCACTGTCGGCACATAGACCGGGATGCCGCCGCCGATCAGGAGCGCGCCGTGATGGGCGGCCTTGTGGTTGTTGCGGTCGAACAGCACGAGATCGCCGTCGGTGACCAGCGAGCCGAGCGCGACCTTGTTGGATGTCGAGGTGCCGTTGAGCACGAAATAGGTCTTCTCGGCGCCGAATATCTTGGCGGCTTCCTTTTGCGCCCGCAGCGCCGGCCCCTCATGGGTGAGGAGGTCGCCGAGATCGAGCACGGAATTGTCGAGGTCGTCGCGGAACACCGCCTCGCCGAGATGCTCGACGAACACCCGGCCGATCGGGCTGCGGCTGTAGAACACGCCGCCATTGTGGCCCGGGCAGGTCCAGAGCTGGTTGCCTTCCTCGGCATAGTCGACCAGCGCCCCGAAGAACGGGGTCTTCAGGTTCTCGGCATATTGCTTCAGCCTGGAGATCAGGTTCTTGGCGATGAAGGGCGGGGTTTCCTCGGACAAGAACACATAGCCGTCGATGAAATCGAGCACCTCGACCGGCAGGTCCTCGAACCGCTTGCGGCGGATCAGCAGGAGGATCGGGAAGTCGAGGCCGCGCCGGCGCATCAGATTGATCAGCGCCGCGGTCTTGCCCTCGAGACCCTTCTTGCCCCAGTCGACCACCATGCAGCCGATCGCCGCATCGGTCTGCACCGCGATCTCGGCATCTTCCAGCTTGCGGGCGCGGACCACCTCGAAGCCGGAGCGCTCGATTTCGGCGATGATCTGGTTGAAGCGGATGCCTTCGAGGTCGTCGGCCTCGAAAACAGGCGCGGCGAACAGGAAGTTGAAGCGTTTGAAATAGTCCATGCGTGTCCCCGAAACTGGTCCGCTGAACCTGTCGGCACAATTCATGACAAAGAGATGACACTCCCGCTGCGACGCCAGGTGCCATGGCCAAATCCGCGTCGCCGCGCTGAACTCCCGATATTGCCAGCTTTCGCAAAAGGAAGGCGCCATGCCCCAGCCTGCCAACCCCGCTGTTGCCGACCATTTGGCCGCGCTCGAGCGGCTTGCCCCGCTGATTGCCGAGCAACGGGCGGATTTCGACCGGGGACGCCGGCTTCCCGACGCCGTGGTCCGCGCCCTGGCCGAGGCCGGAATGTTTCGGCTGTATTTGCCGAAGGCGCTGGGCGGGCCGGAATTCTCGCCGCTCGACTTCATGACGATCGTCGAGGCGGCCGCCGCGCTCGACGGCTCGGTAGGCTGGCTGGTCGGCAATGGCGGCGGCATGAGCCGGGCCGGCGGCTATCTGCCGGAGGAGGTGGTGCGGGGCTGGTTCGCCGATCCGCTTGCGTTCATCGCGAGCGCAACTGGGGCGATCGGGACGGCGGTGGAGGTCGAGGGCGGCTATCGCGTCAGCGGACGCTGGCCGTTCGGCAGCGGCGCGCCCCACGCGACCAGGTTCATGGGGCTGGCGAGCGTCAAGGGGCCCGACGGCAAGGACAGCCCGCCGATCTGCTGCTACGTCGATCGCGCCGACGTCCGCCTCCACGACACCTGGTTCGTGTCCGGACTGCGCGCCACCGGAAGCTGCGACTTCGAGATGCAGGACTGCTTCGTGCCTGACAGCCACACCCATCCGCTGGTCGACTTCAAGCCGACCCAGCCGGGTATCCCGTACCGCCTGCCGGGTCTGGCGGCGTTTTCCTGGACCGTCTCGGTCGTGCCGCTCGGGATCGCGCGCGGCGCGCTCGACGCCTTCATCGCGCTCGCGGGCAAGAAGCCGCGGCTGGGTGGCGTCGGCCAGCTGCGCGACGGCGAGCTGGTCCAGTCGATGGTCGGCCGAGCCGAAACGGCGCTGCGGTCGGCGCGGGCGCTGCTGGTCGAGGACATGACGGAGCTGATGGCGGCGAGCGAGGCCGGAGGCGAGCGCCTGATCGAAGCGCGGCTGCTGCACCGGATCGCCTGCGCCAACGCCGGCGAAAGCGCCGCCCGAATCGTCGATATGATCGCGGCGTCCGCCGGCACGGCCGCGATCTTCGAGACCGGTACGCTGGAACGTTCGATCCGCGACGTCCAGGCCGCGATCAAGCATGTCGCGATGACCCCGATCAGCTACGGGCTGGTTGGCCGCGTAAAACTCGGCCTGCCGCTCGGCACGACGCGGTTTTGAGCAGGGCCGCCGGCGGTGCAGGTTTCTCTTGCCGAGCGCTCAGGAAGCGACCGGCACCAGGCCGTAGCGCAGCATCGTATCTTTCATCCTGGCTGGATCCGGGGCACCGCCTGCCATCAGCGCCGCCATGTCCTTGAAATATTGCGGTCCGAGCGCGCCGGGGCTGAGGAGGCAGAGGCAGGTCGCCGGACCGTTCGAGCGGTTGGTGAAGCCGTGCACGACACCGCGCCTGATGAACACCGACTCGCCGGGCCCGATGTCGACCTCCTTGCCGTCGACCCGCCAGGTCGAGACGCCCGAAAGCCCGTAGATCGTCTCGTCCCAGCTCTCGTGATAGTGCGGAATCGGCATCCGGGCGTTGGGCTGCAGCGTCATCTCGAACAGATCGACGCTGCCGCCGGTGGTCTCCTTGCTCTGCAGGAATTTGAGCTGCAACGTACCGAAATCGATCAGGTCGGGCATGACGGACTCGCAAATGGTTCGGGTGCCCACCGATAGCGGACGGCGCCGCGAGAAGCCAACGGCGCGTGCAGCCCGGACGCGAAGCGCGCTCAGTAGACGAGGTTCGTACCCGGCGGCTTCTCCAGTGCCGCGGCCAGCGTGCGATACTCCTCGCAGTCGGTGCCACAGATCTCGGCGATCCGCTGCAGATGATACTGCGCCTGGTCGCGGTTGCCCTGTTCGATCTGCCACAGGCCGTAGTAGTTCCACGTCAGCACGTGGTTGGGATCGGCCTTCAGCGCGCGCTCGTACCAGACCTGCGACTGCTTGTAGTCGCCGAGCTTGCGATAGGAGTAGCCGATCAGGTTGGCGACGTTCGGATGATCGTCGCGGCCGAGCGTGTGGAGCTGATCGATCGCGGCGGCGTAGTCGTTGCGTTCGTAGATCGTCGCATAGGCCGCGCGATAGCCGTCGCGGAATGCCGGATCGTCGAAGCTGGACTGCTTGGCGGGCTTCTTGACCCTGTGCGTGGTCCGTCTGTCCTTCTGCTGGGGATAGGCCGGCGTGGGGGTGCTGTAGCTCGACCCGTAGAGCTCACCGCCGCCTGCTCCTCCGCCGCCGCCACCACCTCCACCAGCGGCGAGGGCGGTGTGCGGTGGGAACAGGATGATCGGTGCTGTCAGAAATGCCGTAAGCATTGCGAGCTTCATCGGTGACTTGATCATGCGCATCTCCCGATTTGACGTAGACAGTCGTTGATCTCAAGCACTAACTCCCGATCGCGAGAGACATTCCGCGCGCTCTGAAAATTATCTGTCGATGCGGCAATCGCACTGTCGCTTCCGGGCGTTGCACTTGCGCCTGCCGGCTGGTTTGTTCGCCGAAACTAACATCGGTGTTAGAATCGTATTCAAGTCTTCAGTGTCTACCCGGCGCGCAGCGACAAGGACGATTGATGATGCAGACGGACCTCGCCGAGATCTACCGGAACTACATTGCCTGCCTGAACCGGCAGGACTGGCCGCGGCTTGGCCAATTCGTCGGCGACGACGTATCCCACAATGGCCGTCGGATCGGGCTACCAGGCTATCGCGCGATGCTGGAGAAGGACTTTCGCGATATCCCGGACCTTCGCTTCAACATCGCGCTGCTGGTGTCAGACGCGTCTCACGTCGCAAGTCGGCTGGCGTTCGAGTGTTCGCCGAAGGGAAACTTCCTCGGCCTGGCTATCAACGGCAGGCGTGTGTCGTTCACCGAAAACGTGTTCTACAAACTCCGCGATGGCAAGATCGTGGAGGTGTGGTCAGTGATCGACAAGACGGCGATCGAGGCGCAGCTGTAAGCGGTGGCTGACGCGGCGCTATTTCTGCTCCAGGTGCCAGGCACTATCCCAATCCGCCGCCGGCGGATTTTGCCTGAAGGCTGCAACGCGCGCCTTCATTGCGGTCGACGGTCCGTCGCCCGGCGCCGCGGCCAGTGCCGCGGTGAAGGCTTGCTCGGCATCGTCCCAGCGCTGCGCGCGATAGGCGGCGAGGCCGTCGGCGTAATGCTGCCGCAGCTCGGCCTGCGCTGATGTCAGCTCGTCCTTCTTGCCCATGATCTCGAACACGGCGACCGGCTGGCTCTGCCCCATCACGACCAGGCGATCGATCTCGCGCAGTTCGATGGCGTCGGCACAGGCGCTCGCGGTGGCTTCCGAGATCAGGCTGCGGCTGCCGTAGAACTTGTTGGCGCCTTCCAGCCGCGAGGCGAGGTTCACGGTGTCGCCGAGCACGGTGTAGCTCATCATGAATTCAGAGCCGATGCTGCCGACCAGCGCTTCGCCGGTGGCGATCCCGATCCGGATATCGCAATCGGCCGGGATTGCGCGCACGCCGAGCAGTTCGGGCAGATCCTTGCGCAGCTGGCTGACCTGGCCGATCATGTCGATGGCGGCAAGCGCGGCCAGATGGGTCTGCTCGGCCTCCTCGACGAAGGGGGCGCCCCAATAGGCCATGATGGCGTCGCCGATATATTTGTCGATGATGCCGCGATGCGCATGGACCGGCGCGGACATCGTCGACAGATAGAGGTTCATGATCTTGACGAGGCCGCGCGGCGTCACGCCTTCGCTCAGGCTGGTGAAGCCTTTCATGTCGCAGAACATCACCGTCATGATGCGGCGCTGTCCTTCGGTGGCGGCGATCGCCGGCTGCTCGAGCAGGCCCTCGGCGATCCGCGGATTGATGTAGCGGCCAAAGGTCTCGCGGATGCGCTGGTTGTGACGCAGCGTCTCGATCATGCGGTTGAAGGCGGCCGACAGCTGGCCGATCTCGTCCTGGGTCGTGATCGCGATGGTGCCGTCGAGGCGGCCCGCCTCGACCTCGCGGGTGCCCTCCAGCAGCCGCATCACCGGGCGCGTAATGCCGCTGCCGACCAGCATCGCGAACACGAAGCCGAGGATCGCGGCAATCGCGGTCACGACGCCGGAGATGATGATCGCCCGCTGCTGGGCACTCATCACCTTCGCGGCGGCCGAAGCGACCTGCGCCAGCATGTCGGCACGAATGCCTTCGATCTTGTTGGCGAAGTCGTCGCGCAGCGCGTCGGCGCGCAGCGTAGTCGCTTTCGCGGCCGCGAAGTCCTGGGCGTCGAGCTGGTCGAGCAGCGTCTTGTTCTCGGCGTTCAGGCGCATCAGGAGGTCGTTGACGGCATTGTCGATGCGGTCATCGAGGCGCCCGAGGGCGGCGTTGTCCGACGGGGTCGAGGGATCGGCGATGATCGAATCGATCAGCACGCGCGCCGCGTCGGCCTCGCGCTTGATCTGGGGCTCGATTTCGTCGAACGTCTTGCGCGCCGCGTCGTAGCCGCTGGCTTCTCCCGCCGCCTGCATCTTCGCCATCATCATCCGGCGCATCGCCAAAGACCGCTCCAGCGAGCGGATGTTGACGCGGGCGAGATGGCCATAGGCGGGGATGTAGCGGTTGGTGAGCTCATCCAGGAGATGGCCGACCTGGCCCGCCATCACCATCGACAGCAGCGAGGTGATCACCGCGAGGACGATGAGTCCTGCGGCGATGCCGACGATCTTCTGCCTGATCGAATTGCGAAACATGCCCAGCCCGGCCGCAGCTGCAATAAGCGGATCACCCCCGCCATGGCGGCGAAACAGCTAATAGAGTTCCGCGGCCCGCGGTGCAAGCGACCGGCGTGGCCGGTCTCGCCGCCGGACGAGGGCTGGCGTCGGGGCTAGCGCAGTCCTTCGTAGACCATGAGGCCGCGCGCGATCGCGAGCTTGCGCAGGGTCCGCGGCACCAGCCGCTCCTGGGGATGCAGGTAGCGCCACGAGGTCAGGACGAGGTCGTGCAGCCGGGTGACGTCATCCTCGAACGGGGCGAGCAGGCCGGTCAGGCTCGCCGGCATATGGACGCGGGCGGTGAAGGGCAGGAGCAGCAACTCGAGGTGCGCCTTGGAGCCGGTTTCGGTCGTGGCGGTGATGCCGGCGATGGCCGGCAGGGTCTCTTCGACGACACAGGTGATGATGTCTTCGATCTCGCCGCGGCTTTCGCCAGTGAAAAGGGCGGAAAAGCTGCGGTTCTTGAGGTCGCAGCCGAGCAGGGCGGAGGTGCGGGTGCCGGCGACGCGGAACGGAAAGCGGGTCTCGCCGTCATAGGACAGCACGAAGATGTCGGACAGCAGCTCGCGCACCGCGGACGGTTCGAATTCACTCCGGTCGGGTGCACGCGCAGCGCCGCGCTTCGCATTCCAATAGGCGAAGAATTCGCGGCTGGAGCTGTGTTTCATCTAAAAACCTTGCCCGGCACCTGGCTCGGCGGGACACATCTGTCCCGGTTTTGCTCAGGCGCCTTCCCTTCTCTGTTGTGCAGGGAGGGCTGTGCAGCGTCCATGCCGTGGCCGCGGTTCGGGCGGCTTATCGGCAGCTTTGTGTTGTTAAGGTAAATTTAACTATGTCCTTGGCGGCCGCGGAACCTGCGCCTAGGGTCCGCGCGTTCCCGTTCGCCGGCTGCCCCAAGCGCCGGCGTGGTTGGTACACAGGTGGCGTGAAACAGTTTGGTCACCGTGCGGGAGGGGTGGGGATATTCTCCCGATCCCTCTGGGGCACGAGAAGACCAGCCGATCAGGGAGGGCGTTCTCAGCGCCCTCCCTTGTTTGTTTTTATTGACGTTTTCCGCGCACTGCATTTCCAGTTCGGGACAGCCGTCTCCTTTTGATCCACCGCAACGCGTCCCTCATCTCGTCGAGAAGATTTCGCTCTGATCCCCGATGACGAACCGCTGCCCCACCGAAACCGAAGCCTGCACCCTAGCCGAAAGCGCAGGGCATGGCAGATGGACGAGGCACAAGTCGTTGCAGCTAAACGGCGGGTTGCAGAAAAACCCTCCGTTTCCGAAAGGCCCATCACCGTCGCGCCCGTAAGATGGCTGCGATCCCGGAAGCAACATTTGAAAGCGGCATAAAGGATGCACGCCGAAAGGTAGAGGAGCATTCGCGCGGTCAGCATGATGGCTGAGCAGAAGGCGAAGAATGAGATGACGGCCAAAAATGCGCCCGGACCTGGGCGCGGAAAAGCCGTGGTGCCAGCGGCACCGGCTTTTAAACCTACGCTCGCAAGTCAAAAGATCGATAAGAACCTCGCGAAGCGTGCCCGTAAGATGGCGGCTATCGGAGCGCGCGCACGTAACCGATCATCTCTTCGGTATCATCAGTGTCTTTGAAGAGGGTCCTCAGCAGCCGCCACAATTCGCGGTGCCCGGCAGTTTGTCCACCTTGCTTGAGATAATCCGCGATATCGATTGCTGCAGTTTGGATCTCAATCGTACCGCTGACGCGTGCGTCCAAATGCGCCACCTCCCGCTCGACATACAAGCTTTTGGTGTCCGTATCGAAGACCAGTGCGCAACGATCGGCGTGGGTGACCTCAGGGCCTCTAACTTGGCGGTACAACTCGCGTCTGAGGAGGGCCATGTTCAACTCCGACGGTTTCCGACAGCAGAATCCGAAGCTTCGGCTTCATGAGGCCGCCGCCTTCTCTCTCGCCTTCTTGATATGGAAGTCGGCCAGCTTGGCTTCTTCCTCCGCCAACAGCTCGTGGAGCAGGGCGATCTTCCTAGCGTCGGTCGCGGTCGCCAGTAGCTCTTTGTAGTGAGCGATGTTCGCCTGAAAAATGAAATTCAACATGGCTCGACTTCCTTTGGTTGAGCCAAGGTTCGTTATGCTGCGCCTCGGAAAAGCAAATAGCGAATCAAATGTCGGCTACCGACAATATGAACCTAAGGCCACTCCAAAAATCGAAACTGAGCCCCCAGGTGCAAACACTAAGTAGGTTAGGTGAGCCGCTTACCTTTGACTCCCAATGGCTTTCTCAGCCCGGTCTTGATCCTCCACGCCCAGCGCAATGCAGTTGCCGTACCGAACTCAGCCAGAAAATGCGGTGCAGCTGAGGGACCGAAATGCTTGCTGGACGCCATCAAGTGGACGGCCTGCAAGCACTTGTGCAGCGAGATATGGGCGGACTCGAATACCCCTGATCCGGGAAACCCCTTACGCACACCACCCGAATTTTAAACACGGGCTCCTTCGGGCTAGATGATGCTCGATGAGTCAGGATGCTCGGGGCCATGATGGGCAAAGAGTGTCCGTTAGCGGTGTCCGACGACAATGACCAAGCTTGAATTGATGAAGGTCAAAGACGCTGCCAAGGAACTGCCAGACCATTTTGTTATGGACTGGCAGACGATAGCGAGCGCACCGTTCGACCGTGATCTCGAAGTCGCGGTTTTCGACGCTGGAGAAACCCACGCGGTTGTCTTTCCGTGCCGCCGTGTGCTTCGGGGTTGGGTAAGCGCGGAGACGGCGGCCCCCGTTGCCATTCATCCAACCCATTGGCGCGAATGGCAGGCCTCCAACTCAGCGCTTTTTGTTGTGCTCGGTCCGGGCATTGCGCAAGGCGGCGACCTTTAGCTCCTCCTCCGCCAGTAGACGTTCGATAGCGGCGCGCCTCTCCGCGTCCGTTTCCGTCTCAAGGAGCGCCTTGAAGTGCGCAATGTTGGCGTTCGCGATCTCTTCAGGCATCCGGATAGGCGTCCAATCACCGACCAAGTTGATCCGACCCCGATCCACAAGGGACATACGGCCGTATTGCGATGCGGCACGAGAGTATCGCGATCATCTGCCCCCTTCAAGCCGTGGCCGATCAGCGGTACAAGCGATCCATCGAGTTGGAATCCTGCTCAATGAAAATCTGTCATGCAGCGATTTTCGCCGTCGCGTTTGAACTGACCGGATCGGCGGCCCTTGCTGCGGATGCAAACCACGGGGCGGAGCTGGCAAAACGATGGTGCGCCACCTGTCACGTGGTCAGCGACGATCAGAAGCAGGCAGTCGCCGATGTGCCGCCATTTGCTGCAGTTGCGCGTAACCCAGATTTTAGTCCCGATAAGCTGGCGCTTTTCCTGCTCGACCCGCATCCAAAGATGCCAAATTTTCCGCTGAATCGAGTCGAAGCAGCGGATATCGCCGCTTACATCGCATCGCTGCGCAAATAGCGCAGAGGCGAGGTTATAAGCAACCGGCCCCATCACCGTGATTCTACGGCTTGGCACAATCTGCACTGGTGCGGTCGGTTCCCGGGCGTAGGCTTCAATCCCAGCTGTAGGGGTTGTGTCATGGGCAGTGACATACTCGAAAGCGTTTGCATCGTGCTCCTCGGGCTGAGCCCGCTCGTCATCATCGGCGTCGTCATGTACGTGGAGTGACCGCAATCTGGCTCAGCGCATCGGGCCAGTAGATGGCCCCAGCAACTAGCCTCCTCATAGGCCGCCAATGGTTGCTGGGGTCGCTCAATCAGAGGCCGCCTCAGTTGGCGGCCTCTATCGTCTCTGGGTGTAACGTTACGAGACGATTTCCTAAACGCACCTCGTCATCTCCACGCATCACCTTGGCTTTGATCCTTCCAGCCTGTTGGATCACCAAATTTTTGAACGTGGCCGTGATCGTCATATCGAGGCAATTGCTTGGAAGTGTCGCCATGCCTCAAGCTGGGCGCCACACGACAGTAGGTACGAAGCCGTGGCAACAATGAAGTAGCGGTCGAGGGCCGTCGCCGGACGTTCACCGGCCTTGCGGATCGCCTGCGCCTCGGCGTCGATGAGCTTCGTGAATTCGGCCTCGATGTCACCGCCCAGCGGCTTGGTCACGCCACATGCAGCGTTCCGCTTCGCCCGTTCGCGAGGATGTAAACAAAGAATTGCGCGTTCATCTTGCACCAAATGGATACGGAAGGCGTCTTAAGTCTCGCAAGTTCAGGGAGCATTGCCAATTTCGATGGGTCCGGCTCTGCATCGCAACACTGCGTGGCTGCGACGCGTCCGGGCCACGAGAGATGTCCGATTTCGGGATTGTGCACTTGCACAGCGGCATGAAAGCCGCCTATCTGGGATGCACAGCCGCATTCGAGGTCGTCGACCCCTTGGACTCCCATCCCGAATCCCCGCTCGAGCCGCCGCCGGAGGCGCCGCGCGAGCCGATCCTGACCTTGCCGCCGGCGCTCACCGCCTACATCCTCCTGATCGCGGTGATCCATCTGCGGGTGCTGCTGCCGCCGGAGATGGAAAACTGGACCATCGACGTCTTCGGCTTCATCCCGAAGCGGTACGATTCGACGCTGCTCGACATCACCTTCCCGGGCGGAGACGGCGCCAAGGTCTGGACCTTCGTCACCTATTCGCTGCTGCACGCCAACCTTACGCATATCGGCTTCAACGTGCTGTGGCTGCTGCCGTTCGGCAGCGCGCTGGCGCGGCGCTTCGGTGCGGTGCGCTTTTTTGTCTTCATGGCGGTGACGGCAGCCGCCGGCGCGCTCGCGCATCTGTTGACCCATGAGCACGCCATTGCGCCGATGATCGGCGCGTCGGCCTCGGTGTCGGGGACGATGGCGGCGGCGATGCGCTTCGCCTTTGTGAAGGGCAGCTTTCTGTCGTTCAGCCGCGGCGATGCCGACGCGGCCGCCAAGGTGCCCGCGCTGTCGCTGTGGCGGGCGCTGCGCAACGGGCGGGTGCTCGCGTTCCTGGCGATCTGGTTCGGCGTCAATATCCTGTTCGGCGCCACCTCGCTGTCGCTCGGTGCTGAGGACGCGAGCGTCGCCTGGCAGGCGCATATCGGCGGCTTCCTCGCCGGGCTGTTGCTGTTCTCGCTGTTCGATCCGATTCCGCGCGCGCGAGATGATGCTGCGGATGCGTCGTCGCTGGACCAGGCCGGCCGCGTCTGATCGCCGCTTGCGGCTCGGTTCGAATTCCTCCATCATCTTTGCGACACAGAACAAAGCGGGCCAACACATCGAGCCCAGCTACCGACCGCGCCCCAAAACCGAAATTGGCGCGGAACTGTTGATTGAAGACTCTGGCGAACAGGCTCGACCCCGCTGATGCGGGGAGCGAACGGATTCAGGGAGACGACAATGACGGTACGTTCCATTCTCGATGCAAAGGGCCATCAGGTCATGAGCGTCGCGCCCGGCGCGAAGCTCTCGGCCGCGGTCAAACTGCTGGGCGAGCGCAAGATCGGCGCCGTGCTGGTGATGGAGCAGGGCCGGATGGAAGGCATCCTGTCGGAGCGCGACATCGTGCGCGTGCTCTCAGAGCGCGGCGCGGGCGTGCTGGAGGAACCGGTGAGCGCGGTGATGACCAAGAAGGTCGTGAGCTGCCGCGAGTCCGATACCGTCAGCGGCCTGATGGAGATGATGACCACCGGCAAGTTCCGCCATCTCCCTGTCGTCGAGGACGGCAAGGTGGTCGGGCTGATCTCGATCGGCGACGTCGTCAAGCGCCGCGTGCAGGAATATGAGCAGGAGCAGGAAGCGCTGCGCGACTACATCAAGACCGCCTGAGCAAGACCGCCTAAGCGCTACTTCCCGGGGGTGCCCACGCCGTTGGACGGCGGCACCAGGATCTCGATGGCTTCCTCGATCGCGCCGATGGCGCGTTCGGCGGCGCGGATGCCGTGTGCGATCAGGTCGTCGGCGCGGTGGAAGTCGAACCAGCCGATCTGACCGACGCGCGGCGAGATCAGCATGTCGGGCGGATCGCCGGCGAGGCGCGCGCGGGTAATGCGGTCCTGCATGATGTTGAAGGCGTCGACCATGACGCTCGAGATCCCGGGCCGGCTGGCGCTGCCGAAAAACTCCCGCTTCACGGTCCGTTCGGCGGAGAAGAAGCGGCCGAACCGCCGCTTCGGAGGTTCCGGCTCGATCTCTGCCTCGGCGGTCACCGCGACCGTCACTTCGGGCGCGGCGGACGGTCCGTGATTGTAGATCGTGGTCGAGTGCGCGAACACGTCGCTGGAGAGGTTCGCTGCAATGACGATCTCGGCGCCGAGGGCACGGGCGGCCGAAACCGGCACCGGATTGACCAGCGCGCCGTCGACCAGCCAACGGTCGCCGATCAGCACCGGCGCGAAGATGCCGGGCAGGGCGTAGGAGGCGCGCATGGCGTCGACCACACGGCCCTGGGTCAGCCAGATCTCGTGCCCGGTGCGGACTTCGGTTGCGACGCTGGCGAACTTGACCGCGAGGTCCTCGATCATGATCTGGCCCAGCGCCGCCTCGATCTCGGCGGCGAGCTTGGTCCCGCCGATCAGGCCGGAGCCGTTGAGGCGGATGTCGAGGTAGCCGAGCACGCTGCGCGGCTGCAGGCTGCGGGCCCACTGCTCCAGCTTGTCGATTTGGCCGGCCGCATAGGCGCCGCCGACGACGGAGCCTATCGAGGTGCCGACCACGACGTTGGGGACGATGCCGTGGGCGAGCAGGGTCTTGATGATGCCGATATGGGCAAAGCCGCGCGCGGCGCCGCCGCCGAGCGCGAGCCCGATCACCGGCCGGCGAACCGTTCCCAGTCCTACCTTGTCAGGACCGTCGGAGCTCTTTTGGCCTCGGCCCATCCAGCTATCCAACACGGCAAATCTCCTGCCAGCGCGAGACTAGGCCGCGCGGCATCGCTGCGCCAGCGTCGTCCGGTTTCATGGTTATTCCCCACAGGCATGATTCATGCCCCGGGTGGACCGCGGTAGGCAGGGAATGTGACTTGACCGCGACGATAGGACTAACATCGGCTTGATCGAGCGGTTCCAAACCGGGGACGGCGCCCCCGGGACTGTGACAAAGCATTGGACGAAGGCTTGAATTTGCCGCGTTTTCGTTGAAAAGCATGCTGATGACTTCGAGGGGCAACGGCATCGGCGGATGCGGGCGGGGCATGCAGCTCCTTCCGCTATTGACGCTTGCGGCATTTTTGCTCGCCTTGATCCCGACTTCGGTGTCGGCGCAGTTCTTCAGCGACCGGCCACCGCCGATCCCGCCAGCCTCGGTTCCGGACGTACCGTCCGGCCCGGCGCTCAATTTGGCGCCGCCGTCCGGGCCCGGTTCGGGGCCCGTTCTGCCCGGTCCGCTGACCCAGCCGACCATCGTCCAGCCGTCGATTGCGACCGTGCCTCCGGTGACGCCGCCGGCCGGCTCGCCGACCGCCGGGCAGGCGGTGCTGTCGCTGACGGCGCGATACGGCAAGGACCTGCCGGTGATCAATGCCGGGCTGGTGTGGCGGGTGTTCGCCGACAAGCCGGATGACAACGGCACCTACAAGCTGATCCGCGAGGAGCGCGGGGCGACGCCCAACCTCGTGCTGCCGCCCGGCAACTATGTCGTCCATGTCGCGCTCGGCCTCGTCAGCGCGGTCCGCGCCGTCAGCCTGAAGTCGGAGACCGACCGCGAGTCCTTCGTGCTGCCGGCCGGGGGCCTGCGGATCGAAGGCCGGGTCGGCTCCAGCAAGATCCCGGCCAACCAGATTTCGTTCGCGATCTACAAGGGCAGCCAGTTCGACGGCTCGGACCGCGGCCCGCTGGTGCCCAACGTGTCCGCCGGCGACGTCGCGCTGCTGCCGGAGGGCACCTACTACATCGTCTCCAACTATGGTGACGCCAACTCGGTGGTGCGCTCCGACATTCGCGTCGCGGCGGGCAAGCTCACCGACGTCACCGTCACGCATCGCGCGGCCGTCATCACCCTCAAACTGGTCAGCGAGAAGGGCGGCGAGGCGCTCGCCAACACCGCATGGTCGGTGATCACGCCGGGCGGCGACGTGATCAAGGAATCGATCGGCGCGTTCCCGCGCGTCGTGCTCTCCGAAGGCGAGTATCGTGCGATCGCCAAGAACGAGGGCAAGGTGTTCGAGCGTCCCTTCAACGTCGTCAACGGCGTCGATGGCGAAGTCGAGGTCGTGGCGCGCTGACGCCCGCTCGAATTGCATTTCATGCAACTGTCATAGTCTCTAACGTGAACTAACCATCGCGCCAGTTTGAGCTGTCATAATCGCTGGCGGCGACGCACGGGCTCGCTATTTTTACATGGCGTTAAGCCGCGGCATGACTTGGATGCCACGGGGACTAAGGCGCGCCGAGTTCAAATTGTGTCGTCATCGCGCCTTGGCTTTTTGCTTGAGCATGATCCCTTCGGAAAGCTTGTTTCGCATTTTCCGGATCATGCTCCGGCGTTTGCGTGAACGGGGCGTGCCATGATCATGGCCAACAAGAAATCAGCAAAGACTTCGGCCAAGTTCAATTCCGAGATGTTCGCCGACGTTCCGGTTCTGCAGCGCAAGTGGCAGGCGGCAGTTCGTCCCGGTGAACAGCTGCCGCATTACGAGGACGTGATGCTCGGCAGTCTCGGCCGGCTCGCCGATCACATCGTGCTGCTGCGCAACGTCGACGGCGTGCTCAGCGTCTCGCACACCGGCCGCTACGTCCAGACCTGGCTGAACGACGAGCGCTGGGACATTCCACTCAGCGCGCTGCCGCCGGACTGCGCGACGGCATTGACCGAAGCCGCCGCGAATGCGCGCGAGAACTGCCGGCCCTATCTCGCGTCGGCGCATTGCGTGCGCGACGGTCTGGTGCGGACCTTCGACGTGCTGGCGCTGCCGACGCGGTCGCGCTGGGGCGGCATCCTGGTCGGCGTCTATGTCAACGAGCGCAATGCGCAGTACAATCTTCT
Source organism: Bradyrhizobium sp. USDA3010 (assembly GCF_056429065.1). NCBI lineage: Bacteria > Pseudomonadati > Pseudomonadota > Alphaproteobacteria > Hyphomicrobiales > Nitrobacteraceae > Bradyrhizobium > Bradyrhizobium sp. USDA3010. Next base: position 90,421 of record NZ_JBWJZD010000027.1, on the reverse strand, counting down.
CGATACGATTTTCTCGGCCACCGACGAGGGCGTGCTGTCGCTCGCCGCGATCCGCGACGCGCGGGGCGAGGCGGCCGACTTCCAGATCGTGCATCTCAACCAGGGTGCCGCAAGGCTCCTGATGCAGCCCGCGACCGAATTGCTGTGGCGCCGGCTCAGCGCCGGCGGCAATCCGCTCGCGGCGCCGGCGGTGATGAACCGCCTGCGCGGATTCGTCGGAAGTGGATTCGTCGGCAACGGTCCTGGCGGCCAGTTCGAGATCGACAGCGGCGATCGCTGCCTGCGGCTCGGCGTCACGGCGTTCGGCGACATGCTGTCGCTGACCGTCTCCGGCGTCACCGCGTTGAAGCAGCGCGAGCAGTCGTTCCGTCTGCTGTTCGAGAACAACCCGATGCCGATGTGGGTATTCGACGCCGGCACGATGGAATTCCTCAGCGTCAACGACGCCGCCGTTCAGCACTATGGATACAGCCGGGAGCGATTTCTCGGCATGACGCTGCGCCAGATCTGGCCGGAGGATGAGTGGGCCATGCACAGCGCCGCCTTGCGCGAGGTCGGCAACGTCTATCAATCGAGCCGCGACTGGCGGCACATCAAGGCGGACGGCGCCGAGATCCATGTGCTGACCTTCGGACGCAGGGTGGCGTTCGAGGGCCGCGACGGCTATCTGGTCGCGGTGGTCGACATCACCGAACGCCGCGCCGCCGAAGCGCGGATCGCGCACATGGCGCACCATGACGGTCTGACCAACCTGCCGAACCGCGACTTCTACCAGGAGCGCCTGCGCGAGGCGCTGGAGCGCAGCCGGCCCGGCAATCGGCGGGTCGCTGTGATGTGCATCGATCTCGATCTGTTCAAGAACGTCAACGATTCCTTCGGGCATCCGATGGGCGACCGGCTGCTCAAGCTGGTGGCGGAGCGGCTGCGCGAACTGGTCCGCGATGACAATGTGGCGGCCCGTCTCGGTGGCGACGAGTTCGCGATCGTGCTTGCCGCGGATGTCTCGCCGAACGAAGCGAGCGCTTTCGCCGAGCGGCTGATCGATGCCCTGAGCGCGCCCTACAAGATCGACGGACTCGAAGTCGTGGTCGGTGCCAGCGTCGGGATCGCGCTGTCGCCGGGCGACGGCACGACGTCGGAGGACCTGATGCGCAATGCCGACATGGCGTTGTATCGCGCCAAGTCCGAGGGCGGCGGCGTGCATCATTTCTTCGAGCCGGAGATGGATCAGCAGGCGCAGAAGCGCCGCGACATGGAGCGCGATCTGCGCGCCGCCTTCAGCAACGGCGAATTCGAGCTGCACTACCAGCCGCTGGTCGACATCGCCGCCGACCGCATCAGTGGCTTCGAGTCGCTGCTGCGGTGGCAGCACCCGCAGAAGGGCATGATCTCGCCCGCGGAGTTCATCCCGGTTGCGGAAGACATCGGCCTTATCGTCGCGCTCGGCGAATGGGTGCTGCGCGAAGCCTGCGCCGAGGCGATGAAGTGGCCCGCCGACGTGAAGGTCGCGGTCAATCTGTCGCCGGTGCAGTTCCGCAGCCGCAATCTGGTCCAGGCCGTGATTTCGGCGCTGGCGCATTCCGGCCTGTCGGCGCGTCGGCTCGAGCTCGAGATCACCGAGTCGGTGTTTCTGGCGGAGACCGAGGCCAATCTCGCCATCCTGCATCAGCTGCGCGAGCTCGGCGTCAGCATCTCGATGGACGATTTCGGCACCGGCTATTCCAGCCTGAGCTATCTGCGCAGTTTCCCGTTCGACAAGATCAAGATCGACCGCTCCTTCGTGAAGGACCTCGCGCGGCGCTCCGATTGCCTGGCGATCGTGCGCGCGATCTCCGGCCTCGGCCGCAGCCTCAAGATCACCACGACCGCGGAAGGCGTCGAGACAACAGACCAGCTCGACTGGCTGCGCGCCGAAGGTTGCAACGAAGTGCAGGGCTTCCTGTTCAGCGCGGCGCGGCCCGGGCACGAGATCGCGGCCCTGCTGCGCGGCTTTGCGGAGCGCGCGTCGAAGGCGGCGTAACTCTCCGCTCGTCATGGCCGGGCTTGACCCGGCCATCCAACATTCTTCAGAAGATTCTATCGGTAGATGGATTGCCGGGTCAAGCCCGGCCATGACAGATCTACGGTTTCAGAACCGCGTCACGATATCCGACAGCACCGGGCGCGGGCGATCCTCGCTCGGCTTGGTCGGCGTGCCGATATGAATTAGACCTGCGAGCTTCTCGTCCGGCTTCAGGCCGAGACCGTCGAGCACGTCGCGGTCGAAGGCAAACCAGCCGGTCAGCCAGCAGGCGCCGTAGCCGAGCGCGCTCGCGGCGGTGACGATGTTCATGGCGCTGGCGCCGGCCGACAATTCCTGCTCCCACGGCGGCACCTTCGGGTGCGGCCTGGTGAAGGAGACCACGCCGATCACCAGCGGCGCGTCGGTCAGGCGCTTCTTCTCGACCTCGATGTCGGCGGCGGGCGCGCCGGGATTCTTGCGGGCAAACACCTTCGCGATCACGTCGCCGGCGCGGGCGCGGGCCTCACCCTCGAACACGATGAAGCGCCAGGGCGCCAGCTTGCCGTGGTCGGGCACGCGCGCACCGATGGTCAAAATGGTCTCGAGCTCGGCCGCGGACGGGCCCGGGCCGGTCATCTCGCGCGGTTTCAGCGAGCGGCGCGTCTTCAGGAGTTCAATGGCATCGGGCACGGAAATGTCCTTCAAGTGGAGTCATGCCCCCAAGATGGGGGCACGACCAAGCCGACGAAAGGCAGTTTAGACCGATTGTGAAGATCAGGCGGCCGATCGCGCCCGTTTCACGTCCGGCGGTGTCGCTTCATCGACCAGCGCGGCGATCGCCTCATCGGTCGGCATCACGGTCTGGCGCTCGCTCCCGAGGCGGCGGACGGAGACCGAATGCGTCTCGGCTTCCTTCTTGCCGACGACGAGCAGGGCCGGGATCTTGGCCAAGGAGTGCTCGCGGACCTTGTAGTTGATCTTCTCGTTGCGCAGGTCGATCTCGACGCGGAGGCCGGCGCGGCGCGCCGCGGCCGCCACCACCTTGGCGTACTCGTCGCCCTCGGAGGTGATGGTCGTGACCACGAGCTGGGTCGGCGCCAGCCAGAGCGGGAAGTTGCCGGCATAGTGCTCGATCAGGATGCCGATGAAGCGTTCCATCGAACCGCAGATCGCGCGGTGCACCATCACGGGCGCCTTCTTCGAGCCGTCGTGATCGATGTAGAACGCGCCGAAGCGTTCCGGCAGGTTGAAGTCGACCTGGGTCGTGCCGCACTGCCAGTCGCGGCCGATGGCGTCGCGCAGCACGTACTCGAACTTCGGCCCGTAGAACGCGCCTTCGCCCGGGTTGATCTCGGTCCGGATCCGGTTGCTGCCCTTGGCCTTGATCTCCGACAGCACGGTCGCCATCACGCGCTCGGCATGATCCCACATCTCGTCGGTGCCGACCCGCTTTTCGGGCCGCGTCGAGAGCTTGACCGTGAGCTCGCCGTCGAAGCCGAAATCGGCGTAGGTCGACAGGATCAGCTCGTTGATCTTGAGACACTCATCGGCAAGCTGCTGTTCGGTGCAGAACACATGGGCGTCGTCCTGGGTGAAGCCGCGCACCCGCATCAGGCCGTGCATCGCGCCCGACGGCTCGTAGCGATGCACAACGCCGAACTCGGCGAGCCGCAGCGGCAGGTCGCGGTAGCTCTTCAGGCCGTGCTTGAAGATCTGCACATGGCCCGGGCAGTTCATCGGCTTCAGCGCGAACCAGCGCTTGTCCTCGGCCTCGTCACCGGCGGACTGCGCCGCGAACATGTTCTCGCGGTACCAGTCCCAGTGGCCCGAGGTCTCCCACAGCACCTTGTCGAGGATCTGCGGCGCGTTGACCTCGCTGTAGTCGCCGAGCAGCCGGCGCCGCATATAGGCGATCAGCTGCTGGAAGATGGTCCAGCCCTTCGGGTGCCAGAACACCACGCCGGGCCCTTCCTCCTGGAAGTGGAACAGGTCGAGCTCGCGGCCGAGCTTGCGGTGGTCGCGCTTCTCCGCTTCCTCGATCTGCTTGAGGTAGGCGTCGAGATCTTCCTGCCTGGCGAATGCGGTGCCGTAGATGCGGGTCAGCATCGGATTGTTGGAATCACCGCGCCAATAGGCGCCGGCCACCTTCATCAGCTTGAAGGCGTTGCCGATCTTGCCGGTCGAGGTCATGTGCGGGCCGCGGCACAGATCGAACCAGTCGCCCTGGAAATAGATCTTGATCGGCTCGTTGCCGGGAATCGCGTCGACCAGCTCGACCTTGAAGGCCTCGCCCTTGTCGCGGAACACCTGCTTGGTCTTCTCGCGATCCCAGACTTCCTTGGTGAACGGCTTGTCGCGCGCGACGATTTCGCGCATCCGCTTCTCGATGGCGGCAAAATCTTCCGGGGTGAACGGCTCGTTGCGGAAGAAGTCGTAATAGAAGCCGTTCTCGATCACCGGGCCGATCGTGACCTGGGTGCCCGGCCACAGCGACTGCACGGCTTCGGCAAGCACGTGCGCGGCATCGTGCCGGATCAGTTCCAGCGCGCGGGGATCTTCACGGCTGATCAACTCGATCTTGGCGTCGGCTTCGATCGGATCGTTGAGATCGGCGAGCGTGCCGTCGAGCGCCATCGCGACGGTGCGCTTGGCGAGCGAGGGCGAAATGCCTTTGGCGATGTCGAGGCCGGTGGTCCCTTTCGGGAAATCGCGCCTCGCTCCATCAGGGAAGGTGAGGGCGATCTTGTTCACGGGTTCTGCGGGTTTGAGGTTAGAGAGGCTGTACTGGAATCCGGAACCGGATTTGGGCGTGTCTGCCATCGATGTCTCCTGTAGCTCACTCCTGCGAACGAGCGCAGGTAAGCGGAAAGCAGCGGTATAGCAGGGGATTTGACGCCTGCAATCCGGCAATATCAAGAAATTGGCCCTCCTGCCGCACCGATTCGAGAGAAGCTCGCCTGCACCTGACGGCGCCAAGCGTTGCGACGCTGCCGATCATCGTCTAACGTCGAATGTCCACTTTCCCGCCATCGTGCCATCCGCAAGGTTCATGTTTTCCCGTCTCCTGCTTTTCGTGGCGTTGCTTCTGGTCCCGGGCATCTTGCGGGCGGAAGAAGCACCGGTCGAGAAGGCCGGGTTTGCGAAAAGGCTGACCATCTATCTCGCCAAGGGACCGGCGAATGCCTGCGGCGCCGGTTGCGATCGCTGGATCGCGATCGAAGGCGAGATCGATCGGAATGCCGCAGCGCGGATTCGCAGCTTCCTGCTTACCGTCAAGGACCCGCAGCTTCCGATCTACCTTCATTCGCCGGGCGGAAACGTCGAGCAGTCCTATGCGATCGCGCGGTTTCTGCGTGCACGCAAGGCGATTGCCCGGGTCGGCCGCACCAGCGTGCCGGCCTGTTCCACGGGCACGCAGATCGACACCGCCTGCGAGAAGATCAAGGCTGTGAAAGGCGAGGTCGAGGCCGAACTCACCACGCGCAACGCGATGTGCGTTTCGGCCTGCGCCTATCTGTTCCTGGGCGCGACCAACCGTGAAGTGGCGCCCGACTCGGTTCTCGCGGTGCATAACTCCAAGCTGATGTTCGTCGTCCACGGGAATCCGCCGCCGCAGGTCGTCGCCGATTTCAGGCGGCGCGAGATGGTGAGCGCCGATCGCGACCGCAACCTGTTCCTCGCGGCGATGGGAATCAGCCATGAGCTCAGCGAGCTGATCCGGACCGTGAAGTTCGAGAACCTGCACGTGCTGACGCGGCCGGAGCTCTATCGATTTGGAATCGATACGCGGCCGCTGCCGGAAACGCTGTGGGCGGTGGAGAAGGAAACCCGGCCCTATGTCCGCAAGATCGCGCAGCAGAAGAAGGGCGACGGCAGCTCGTTCCGCATGATGGAGTGGCGCCTGTTCTGCGAGAACAAGGATCGCGGGCGGCTGATGTTCGTGCGCGAGTTCGACGAGGGCGCCGCCGGCAAGAGCACGGTGGTGATGATGGCCGGCGCCGCCAAGGCGATCGCATTCGGCAGGTTGCCGGCGCGGTTCGGCAAATACGAGGTCTGGAGCGACCCGGTGGGGTCGGACACCGTCAAGGCGATGCTGGCAGTCCCGCATCTGCAGATCGGCGAAAGCACGCCGTCGTCAGACGGCAAGTCTGATCCCAAGGGCGATCCCAAGTCCGATATCAAGTCCGATCTCAAGCCTGACTTTGCGACATTCGATATCGAAACGACCGGGCTGGAGCAGGGCTGGACGCAGCTATTGGCGTCGTGCCCGGCAGCAAGCGCCGGCCCGAAGCCTGCGAGCCCGTTGCCGGCCGCCGTGTCGCCGAGCGTCAACGCGGCGCCGGTCGCATCGCCGTCGCCATGAGCGCAACAGGCGCCATTCGATCACGTGCCATCGATCACGTGCTATGCATTTAGATGCAGTTGCATTGATTTCGGGGTCTGCTATCAACGCGGCGTGAAACGCTTCGCTCCCACCGCATTGATGCTCGGCAATATCGTCACCGGCTGCTCGGTGCTGGCGCCGGCCGGCATGCTGTCGGAGCTGTCCAACGGGCTCGGCGTCACGATCCACGCCGCGGGTCTCCTGATCACCTTCGGCGCGATCGTGCTGTGCGTGGGCTCGCCGGTGACGGCGTGGCTTACCAGCCGGTTCGAGCGGCGGGCGCTGCTGACGGCGACGCTCCTGGTGCTGACCCTGACCAACGCGGCATCGGCCTTCGCGCCGGACTACGACAGTCTGTTGATCATCCGCCTGGTGATGCTCGCGGTCGGTGTCCTCTACACGCCGCAGGCGGCCGGCACCGCGGCGCTGATCGTGCCGGTGGAGAAGCGCGGCAGCACGATCGCCTATATCTTCCTCGGCTGGTCGCTCGCCGCCGCGATCGGGCTGCCGTTGATCACCTTCATGGCAAGCCGTTACGGTTTTCGCGTGACCTATGGCGCGATCGCGCTGACCGGGCTCGTGAGCTGCCTGCTGCTGTGGTGGCGGTTGCCCGGCGGGTTGCATGGCGCGCCGGTCGACTTGAGGACCTGGGCCGATCTCGGCCGCAATCCGACCGTCATCCTGCTGCTGTCGATCACGACGCTGCAGATGTCCGGCCAGTTCGTGGTGTTCACCTTCATGGGGCCGCTGCTCGGCAAATTGACCGGCGCCAACGCGGACGCCGTCGGGATCGTGTTCGCGCTCTACGGCATCTTCGGGTTCGTCGGCATTGCGATCGCAACGCGCATCGTGGATTCCTGGGGCGCGTGGAAGACGTCGGTGCTGTTCACGGTGCTGCTGCTCGCCGGCGTGGCCGGCTGGGCGCTGAGCGCCGGCGCCTACGCATTGATGGCCGTCTCGGTTGCGGTGTGGGGCCTCGGCTTTGCGTCGACCAATTCGATGCAGCAGGTGCGGCTGGTCGGCGCGGCGCCGACGCTTGCGTCGGCGTCGATCTCGCTCAACACCTCGGTGCTCTATATCGGCCAGGCCATCGGTTCTGCGATCGGCGGATTGCTGTTCGCGCGCGAATGGCTCCACAGCGCGGGCTATGTGGCCACGGCCTTGGTCGCGGCGGCCCTTGCGGTCGTGGTCATGACGCGGCCGCGACAGACGGTGCGCGCTGCCGCAGCCGAGTGAGCCTCGCGCTTGACGCGCTCGAGAGCGTTTTCGAGCGAAGTGAATAACGGTCCGCAAGAAACGCGTTGCGCGTCACCACTTCACGCTCTGGCTGGGCACGATGAATGCCGTCGTGCTCGGCTTGCTCGGATTGTGGGTGAAGTAGCCGTAGGCGGCAACGATCACGACGAGCAGGGCAAGTACGGCCAGCAGATCGATCTGCCGGGGATCGTGCCCGTTGTGGCTGAGTTTCCAGCGCATTGTTGTTTCCTCCCCAAGGGGGCGATGAAACAATACGCCAAGTATCGCCACAGTTCCGCCGGAACAGCTACGCGCGTGGCGTTTGGGAGCGTCGCAACAGATCAAGCGTCGTTGACACCGCGCCATCGGCCATAGCGCCAGGGCAGATACCAGTGCGCCCCAGGCGGCCTCGTCTGCGGGACATTATCGATGCCGGAGGTTCCCCAGGGCTGGCAGCGCAGCAATCTTGCCAGCGTCATCCACCCGCCGGCCCAGAGTCCGAAGCGCTCGATCGCTTCATCGCCATAGACCGAGCAGGTCGGCAGATGCCGGCAGTTGTAGCCGACCAGCGGCGACAGCGTGTGCCGGTAGATCCAGATCAGGGCGCGGCCAAGGTTGCGCGGCAGGCGGCGCATGGTGGTGGCACAGTCCATGCATCGCGGATGGTGTGTCGTTGAATGATCGGTCGGTGACATACGCAAGTATGTACGTAATCTTGCGGGGGTTCCAAGCTAAGGAACTGTTCAATTGCAGATATTTACGCCACAGTTGGCCATTATTGCACAGCACCGATGGCGCTGCAGCAAGGGCTCTATGGACGGTCCAGGTCAGCAACGCTACCGTTCCCATTGCGCGCCGATGACAGATTCGTGGCGCATTGCCATGGGGCCATTGCCACCGCTCGCATCACCAAGGGCTTGGGGGAAGGAACCAAATTGAGGCTCGTGAACTCGCTTTCATTGCGCAGTTGGGTGCTCACCGGCGCCGCTGTCTTTTGCTTCGCGGTTTCCGGCACGGCCGCATGGGCGGGTAACTCCCCGCAGGCCAGCCCGACCCTCGAAGAACGCAAGCTGCCGATGAAGTTCAGCTGGATCGCATGCCAGCCGAATTGCCGCGGCTGGGTGTCGGCGGTCGGCATCATCACGGCCGACAGCCCCAAGGAGTTCGACGAGTTCGCGCGCAGCCGCCAGCTCAGCGGCGCCACCATCGTGCTCGACTCCAGCGGCGGCTCGGTCAACGACGCGATCGCGCTCGGCCGCCGCTTCCGCGGTCTCGGCGCGCTAACCACGGTTGGCACCAGCGTCGTCAATGCGGCCGCGCAGGGCGACCGCGCCAGCGTGCTGCCGGATGCCTATTGCGAGTCGATGTGCGTGTTCCTGCTGTTGTCGGGCAAGACGCGCTATGTTCCGCCGGCCGCGCACATCCGGGTGCATCAAATCTGGATGGGTGATCGCGCCGATGACGCCAAGGCCGCCAGCTACACCGCGCAGGACCTGATGATCGTCGAGCGCGATATCGGGCGTCTTGCCAAATACACCTTCGAGATGGGTGGGGCGGGTGAGCTGTTGTCGCTCGCACTTAGCGTACCGCCGTGGGAAGATTTGCACGAATTGTCGGCGGCCGAATTGCGGCTGACCAATCTCGTTACCACCGATGCAGTCGCCGACGTGCTGCCGCATCAGGACAACGCAATCCCGGTCGCCGATGCGAAGCCGAAGAACGCCGATCGCTTCGCGAGCAGCGCGATGGAAGGCGAGGCGCTGCCGCAAGCCACCAAGGCGACCAAGACCGCCGAGGCCGTGGTGCCGACCGGCGGCACCGCAGCGCCGGCGCCGGTCCAGCCGTCGCAGTAAGGTTGAGGCTGGCGGTCGGGCTTACGCCGGCTGCTTTGCTTTGGCCTCGATCTGGCCGATCGCATCGACCACGGCGTCGAAGGTCAGTAGCGTGGAGGCATGGCGGGCCTTGTAATCGCGCACCGGCTCGAGCAGTGCGATGTCGGCCCATTTGCCGCCCTGCGGAGGCTGGCCATTTTCCTTCAGCATCTTGCGGACGGTCTCGCGCAGTTCGCGCAGTTCGTCCGCAGTCGACCCGACCACATGGCTTGCCATGATCGAGGAGGAGGCCTGGCCGAGCGCGCAGGCCTTCACGTCATGGGCGAAATCCGTCACCACGGGGCCGTCCATCTTGAGGTCGACCTTGACGGTCGAACCGCACAATTTGGAATGGGCGGTGGCACTGGCGTCCGGCTCGGCCAGTCGTCCGAGGCGCGGAATATTGCCGGCCAACTCAATGATCCGCTTGTTATAAATGTCGTTCAGCATGGGGGTAGATGCCTGGTTCCGGCTGCGCCGGGCGCTCTTGGCGGCTGGGTCTCACCGTCCTATATATGAACCGCATCGTCCGAAACATAGCCCGGCTATGCTTCCACCGCGGGTCACTTGCGCCGCGACGGTGCTACAAGAATGGGACTCAGGCGCCCGGCGGTTCGACGACCCGCCCCGTCTGCCCGGTGACACATCCGGCCCGAAGGCAAATGCCAGGGCCGGTCGAACGGAGAAGACATGGACGCCTTGATCAAACCGATTCGCCCCAACAAGCCGGCCGATGCGAAGGCCAGCGAGCTCGACCCCTCAGAATTCCTGGCTGCGGCCGTTCGTGCCGACCAGCCGCGCCCGTCGCGGGCGGAGGCCGAGGACGCCGTGAAGACGCTGCTCGCCTATATCGGCGAGAACACCGGCCGCGAGGGCCTGCTCGACACGCCGCGCCGCGTCGTCGAGGCCTATGACGAGCTCTATCAGGGCTATCATCAGTGCCCGGCCGAGGTGCTGAACCGCACCTTCGGCGAGACCGCCGGCTACGACGATTTCGTCCTGGTCCGCGACATCGAATTCACCTCGCAGTGCGAGCATCACATGATGCCGTTCTACGGCAGGGCGCATATCGCCTACACGCCGGTGGAGCGCGTCGTGGGTCTCTCCAAGCTGGCGCGGTTGACCGACATCTTCGCCCGCCGCCTGCAGACCCAGGAGCATCTCACCGCGCAGATCGCGGCCGCGATCGACGAGGTGCTGAAGCCCCGTGGCGTTGCGGTGCTGATCGAGGCGGAGCATACCTGCATGTCGGTGCGCGGCGTCGCCAAGCATGGTGCATCGACCTTCACCAGCCGCTTCACCGGCATGTTCCGCGACAATCCGGCGGAGCAGCAGCGTTTCCTGTCCCTGGTGCGAGGACCGAGCCGGTAACCTCGCGTTTTCCCAAGCGAGGTTTGCCGTGTCCGCATCGACCCACGATCACGACCGCGAAGAAGGGCTGGCCTTCCAGCCCAAATTCGACGCGACAGGTCTTGTGACCTGCGTCGCGACCGATGCCGCGACCGGCGACGTGCTGATGGTCGCGCATATGAACGACGAAGCCCTGCGCAAGACGATCGCGACCGGCGAAGGCTGGTACTTCAGCCGCTCGCGCAATGCGCTGTGGCGCAAGGGCGAGAGCTCGGGCCAGACCCAGCGCGTGATCGAGATCCGGATGGATTGCGATCAGGACGCGGTGTGGATCAAGGTCGAGCAGATCGGCGCCGCCTGCCACACCGGACGGCGCTCCTGTTTCTATCGCGCCGTGAAGGGCGAGGGCGGCAATGTCAGCCTGTCCTTTGTCGACGCCGAGCGGCTGTTCGATCCGGCGCAGGTCTACCGCAAATAGCGGGTCCTGCTGGGCTCTCTGGATCTTAACGTGCCGTTAACCATAATTGCGGCAGGTTGGCGGGACATGGGTGCCGATTGCCGGCACCCGGCAAGGCACCCGGACAGATGGCGGTCGACCTCTTCAATGCGACGGCTTCGGCAGGTGTCGATGCTTCGCGCCTGAAGGTCGCCGGTTCGATCAAGCAGGCGGCCGCGACCACCGGCACGAGCTTCGAATATTTGCTCACGACCGCGAAGATGGAATCCAATTTCAATCCGCGGGCCGGCGCCACGACCTCGTCGGCGCACGGACTCTATCAATTCATCGACCAGACCTGGCTCGGCACCGTCAAGGAGGCCGGAAGCCAGCTCGGCTACGGCCAGTATGCCGACGCCATCACCAAGAATTCCGACGGCAGCTATTCGGTCAGCGATCCCTCCGCGCGGAGCGCGGTCATGAAGCTGCGCGACGATCCCGATGCGGCGTCGTCGATGGCCGCGGTGCTGACGCAATCCAACAGCTTCAAGCTCACCGGCATGCTCGGCCGTCGCCCGACCGATGCCGAGCTCTATATGGCGCATTTCATGGGTGTCGGCGGCGCCGGCAAGCTGATCTCGAGCGCCGAGGACAGCCCGAGCGCCAATGCCGCCGCGATGTTTCCGAAGGCGGCAGCCGCCAACCAGTCGATCTTCTACGATAAGTCGGGCAGCGCGCGCAGCGTCAGCCAAGTCTATTCGGTGCTAACCACGCGCTACGCCGCGGCTGCGAATTCGAACGACACGCGCACGGCGTTTGCCGCGGCGGGCGGCGACACCATGTCGCCTTATGCGATCGCAAGCGCTGCGCCGACACAGGCGCCGGCCATGGACACCGCGTCCTATCTTTCGACCTTCCCGAATGCCCGTGCGGCCTCATCAGCCGGTGCGACCTCGGCCGTCGCATCGGCGCAGCCGGCGCCGGCCTTCCGCTCGCTCTACCAGGGCGGCGACCGTTCGGAGCCGATCTCGCCGGCGGTGCAGGAGCTGTGGGGAAATTCCGCATCGCTGACCACGTCGGCGACGCCAAAGGTCCGCGCGCCCGGGCGGCTTGATCTGTTCAGCGATCCGAACGGCACCTACAGCAGCGGCTAGATTGCCGGCTTCGCAGGTGCGTTGGCGCGCCGTGGCTGTCTTAACGAAACGTCAATAATCCCAAACGTTTATGGTGAACCCTTTGTTAAGCGTCATGGTTTATTTTTCCTTGTAGTGGCGTCGTATGTCGATGCCGTCTCGTTGCGTAAGCCGGCAGGACCATGATCGTTCGGCAGTTCATTAGTTGGATTAGGACCGCTCCGGCAGGCGAGCGGGCAGAGGCGACGCGGGCGTTGGCCCGGGCTTGGCTCATTTCGGATCTCACCGAAGGCGACCGCATCGCAGCCGAAGGCGCGCTGCTGATGCTGCTCGACGACCCATCGCCGCTGGTGCGACAGGCGATGGCCGAGGTGTTTGCATACAGCGCGGAGGCGCCGGCTACGATCGTGCAGGCACTGTCGGCCGACCAGCCGGCGATCGCGCTGCCGGTGCTGGAGCATTCACCGCTGCTGATCGATGCCGACCTGGTCGACATCGTCGCGACCGGCTCCGACGAGATGCAGTGCGCGATCGCGCGCCGCGCCAATCTGCCGGCCTCGGTCGCCGCGGCGATCGCCGAGGTCGGCTCGGCGGCGGCCGCGCTCGAGCTGATCGAGAATCCCTACGCCGGGCTTGCGCCATTCTCCTGGGACCGCATCGTCGAGCGCCACGGCCATCTCGCCGCCATCCGGGAATCGATGCTGCAGCTGGAAGATTTGCCGTCGGCGACGCGGCTCTCGCTGGTCGCAAAGCTCTCCGACACGCTGGCGCAGTTCGTCGTCGCGCGAAACTGGCTCGGCGCCGACCGCGCCGACCGCATCGCCGGCGAGGCGAAGGAGCGCTCCACGGTGAACATCGCCGCGCGTGCCTTCGGCGACGACATGCAGAACCTGATCACGCATCTGCGCGCCACCGGCCAGCTCACCGCCGGGCTGATTCTGCGCGCGCTGCTGTCGGGCAATCTCGATCTGTTCGGGGCTGCGCTCGCCGAATTGTCGGGACTGCCCTATGGCCGGGTTTCCGCGCTGTTGAACGACCGCGGCGGCAACGGCCTGCAGGCGCTGCTGCGGCGCGCCGGCCTGCCGGAATCCACCTACGCGGCGTTCCGCGTCGCGCTCGAGGCCAGCCACGAGGTCGGCTATGTCGACAGCGGCGACGGCGCCGCGCGGCTGCATCGCCGCATGGTCGAGCGCGTGCTGACCCATTGCGAGACCGATCATTCGGCGGCCGAACCGCTGCTGATCCTGCTGCGCCGCTTTGCGACGGAATCGGCCCGCGAGGATGCGCGCATGTTCTGCGAGGAGCTCGCCGCGGAAGACGCGGTCGCGGTGCTGCCCTACGACGACGATCTGATCGCGGCCTGACAGCCGCGTTCTCCCGAGATTGAGGATGATTGAAGCCGTGGCCGCTGCCGCGGCGCGCGGCTATTCGCCAGGCACGATGCTCGGCGCGAGGATGGCCTCGAGATGCTCGGGGCGGTCGCGGTTGGCGTGGGTCAGGAATTCATCGGCGATGCCGCGGAGCTGCTTGCTCAACACGCCGGCCACGACCGCGGTATCGAGCTTGGTGCGGTTCCGCACGATCGCCTGCACGGCGTTGATGTGGTGGGCAATCAGCTGCGCCGGCACTGCGGCGAGATCAGGTGCGTGCTCGATGATGCGGCACAGGCTCTCGGCCGCCGCCGCCGCCGAGGGATAACCGAATGTCGCGGCATCGCCCTTGATGTCGTGCGCGGCGCGGAACAGCTCCTCGCGCGTCTTGTCGTTGAAGCCTTCGCGCTGCACCGTGGCGTGCGCGGCGGAGAGGCGGTCGGCCTCGATCGCCATCCATTCCTTGAACTCGCCCGACAACCCGGCGAGCGCCTTTTCGGCGCGGCCGACCGGATCGTCGAGATCGCTCTCGGGGATGCGCAGCAGCACCTTGCGCAGCGGGTTCGGCTGCGTGATGACATGGTGGGTGCCGAAACTCTTGACCTCGATCGTCCCGGGTTTGTCTTTCGCCATGGCGATATCCTAAATGGTCGAGCGCGCCTTCTCGAGCAGCGACGGCTGTTGCAGGATTTCGACCTCGCCGCTGCCGCGGCGTTCGGGGCCGATATAGGTGTTGGTGGTGTTGCGGCGGCGGTCGGGGCCGAAATAGGTCTTGGTCTTGATGAACGGACGCGGGTTGGCGACCACGTTCATGATGCGTTGGTAGAGGCCCTTGGCCGAGATCGGCTTGGCCAGGAATTCGGTGACGCCGGCATCGCGCGCCACGGTGACGCGGCGCTTCTCGGAATGGCCGGTCAGCATGATGATCGGCGCGTAGGGATTGCCCTTGGATTCCGGCTGCCGGATCATCTGCGCAAGCTCGAGCCCGTCGAAGATCGGCATCGACCAGTCGGTGATGACGATGTCGGGCACATAGTGGGTGTACATCTCGAGCGCGGTGGCGCCGTCCTCGGCCTCATACACCTCGCGCGCGCCGAACGAATGCAGCAGCGTCCGCAGGATGCGGCGCATGTGCGGATTGTCGTCGCAAATCAAAAATCGCAGCTTGTTGAAATCGATGCGATACATGGTCCGGTCCCGAACGGGCATACCGGGCCAATGCGGTATTACCCGACGTTAACCATATCCCGCCCTGGGTTAATGATTGGTTGCCGGGCGGGGTGGGCCGGTGCGCCGTCAGTAGCCGAACTGCTCGCGCAGGATGCGCTCTTCGAGCGAATGGCCGGGATCGAACAGCATCCGCATCGCGATCGTCTTGTCGGAGAGCACCTCGACCCGGCGGACGTCGCGGACCTCGTCATGGTCGGCGACCGCGGCGACCGGGCGCTTCTCGTCCTCGATCACCTCGATCACCACGAAGGCGGAATTCGGCAGCAGCGCGCCGCGCCAGCGCCGCGGCCGGAACGCGCTGATCGGGGTCAGTGCCAGCAGCGCCGCGTTGATCGGCAAGATCGGCCCCTGGGCGGAGAGGTTATAGGCGGTCGATCCGGCCGGCGTCGCCACCAGGATGCCGTCGGCCATCAGCTCGGGCATCCGCTCATGCTCGTCGATCAGGATGCGCAGCTTGGCGACCTGGTAGGTCTGCCGGAACAGCGCGACCTCGTTGATGGCGTGATGCAGATGCACCGCGCCGTGGATGTCGGTCGCGCGCATCAGCAGCGGATTGATCAGCGACTCCCGCGAGGCCGCAAGCCGCGTGCGCAGATCGTGCGTCGAATATTCGTTCATCAGGAAGCCGACGGTGCCGCGATGCATGCCGTAGATCGGCTTGCCGCTGCGCATGTTGGCGTGCAGCGTCTGCAGCATCAATCCGTCGCCGCCGAGCGCAACCACGACGTCGGCATCGGCGGCCGAATAGTTGCCGTACATCGCGGTCAGCTGCTCGAGCGCCGTCTGCGCTTCCGCGCTCGCGCTGGCGACGAAGGCGATCTTGTCATACCGCTTGGAGCTAGCCATCGCTCACGAACTCGTTTGGCACGGAACACGCCGCGCTCGTCTATACATCCCGGGCGGCCTTGTCGAGATGGTCCCGTGAGAGACCCGATGCCCAACGGGTGCCGCCAGACTAGCGCAGTTCGCTAGTGATATGCGTAAATGTCGGCCCAGGGAGTGAACGGCATGGCTAACAGTTTTGCGACACGGCTCACCGCGGCGTTGCTGGTGGCCTGCCTCGCAACCGCGGTGCGGGCCGACGACGAGACCCCGCAGCCGTCGCCGTCGCCGAGCGCGCAGGCCCCGAGCGGTCAGAACCCAAGCGGCCAGAAGGGACGGGCAGGGCGCGGCGAGACGGGCTCCGGCGCCAGCGCTACGGCCAACACGCCTGCCGCCGAGCAGCACCGCCTGCCGCCGGATTCCACGACCAAGCAATCCGTCGCGCTGCCCGGCCGGACACTCGCCTTCAGCGCGACCGCGGGCTCGATCCGCGTGTTCGACGACAAGGGCGAGCCGCTCGCCGACATCGCCTACACCTCCTATCAGCTCGACGGCGCCGAGAAGGCGAGCCGCCCCGTGACGTTCCTGTTCAACGGCGGGCCGGGCTCCGCGTCGGCCTGGCTGCAATTCGGCAATGTCGGGCCGTGGCGACTGCCGTTCGACGGAGCGGTCTCGTCGGCCTCGCCGGAGCTGCAGCCGAATGCCGATACCTGGCTCGATTTCACCGATCTTGTGTTCATCGATCCCGTCGGCACCGGCTACAGCCGCTTCGTCACCTCCTCGGAGGATGCGCGCAAGCGCTTCTTCACTGTCGATGGCGACGCCAATTCGGTCGCGCTGGTGATCCGCCGCTGGCTGGAGAAATACGACCGGCTGACCTCGCCGAAATATCTTACTGGCGAAAGCTATGGCGGCATCCGCGGGCCCAAGGTGGTGCGCAATCTGCAAATGCAGCAGGGCGTCGGCGTCCGCGGCCTGATCCTGATCTCGCCGGTGCTCGATTTCCGCGACTATACCGGTACCAGCATCCTGCAATATGTCGCGAGCCTGCCGACCATGACGGCGGTCGCGCGGCAGGCGAAGGGGCCGGTGACGCGCGAGGATCTCGCCGACGTCGAGAGCTACGCGGGCGGCGACTTCCTGCTCGATCTCGTCAAAGGGCAGGCCGATACCGAGGCCACCACGCGGCTCGCCGACAAGGTCGCAACGCTGACCGGCATCGATCCGGCGGTGAGCCGCAGGCTCGCCGGCCGCTTCGACATCGGTGAATTCCGCCGCGAGTTCGATCGCAAGAACGGCAAAGTGACCGGCCGCTACGACGCCTCGGTCGAAGGCTTCGATCCCTATCCGGACTCCAGCTCCTTCCGCTTCAACGATCCGTCCGGCGATCCCCTGATGGCACCCTTGACCAGCGCCGCCGTCGATCTCACCACGCGCAGACTGAACTGGCGGCCGGACGGTTCCTATCATCTGCTCAGCGAAAGCGTGAACAAGGGCTGGGAGTTCGGCCATGGCATCAGCCCGCCGGAGTCGGTGACGCAGCTGCGCCAGATGCTGGCGCTCGACCCCAAGCTGAAGCTCCTGATCGGTCACGGCCTGTTCGATCTCGCGACGCCGTACTTCGCCTCGAAGATCATCCTCGACCAGCTGCCGGCCTTCGCGGGTCCGAGCCGCACCAGGCTCGCGGTCTATCCCGGCGGCCACATGTTCTACTCCCGCGACGGCTCGCGCCAGGCATTCCGCAAGGAGGTCGAGGCGCTGGTGAAGTGAGGGGAATATCGCTGCCGATCGGAGTGGAGTAGCGGACGGAGCGCGATCTCTTTCCGACGTCGTCCCGGCGAATGCCTGGCCGTCGTGCTTCGAAGCTCGCTGCGCTCGCACCTCCAGCGACAAAGGCAAAGCCTTTGCGCGGGCATGACGGTGATGGAGCTGGTCGCATTTCTCTCCATTCGTCGTCCTGGCGAAAGCCAGGACCCATAACCACCGAATTTCGATTGTGAACGAGATCGTCGCCCCAGCGTCGCGCACCGATTACCATTTGGGGTAATGGGTCCTGGCTTTCGCCAGGACGACGGCGGTGGATGGTGCTCGATTCATGATGACAAACACGCGGTGTCGAGCCGGGCGATGACAGATGAGGATGAGGGCATGGCTTCACGTTCTTGTCCGAGCCTTGCTGTTCGTTCCGCCCTCTCCTGAACGGAGGGCGCAGGAAAGCCGGGTGCCGATCGCATTGCCTCACCCATAGGTCTCCACGATGAAGTCGATCAGGGCGCGGAGCTTCGGCGTCATCTTGCGGTTCTTCGGCCACAGGATCTGGCGCGCGCGGGCCTGCGTCGTATAGTTCGGCAACAGGACCTGCAGCCGTCCCGCGGCGATGTCCTCGGCGAGCAACTCGTCGCGCATCAGCACGATGCCGGCGCCGGCCAGCGCCGCATAGCGGATGCCGAACGCGCTGTTGATGAAGAGGCGGCTTGTGACATCGACATGCACTTCGCCCTCCGGTCCGACGAAGGTCCATCGCTGCCCGTCCGACCAGCCGGGATAGCGCAGGCATTCATGGTGGATGAGATCCCCCGGATGCGTTGGTGTGCCGCGTTCGGCGAGATAGCTCGGCGCGGCGCACACTACACCTGTGTAGGGCGACAGCGAGCGCGACATCATGGTGGAGTCGGTCAGCGTGCCGACGCGGATCGCGGCGTCGAGGCCTTCCTCGAGCAGATCGACCATTTTGTCGCTGAGCACGAGGTCGACCGAAACCTCCGGATATTTCCTCACGAAGCGGACCAGCGCGGGCGCCAGGCTGTACGACCCGAAGGCGACCGAGGTCGCCACGCGCAGCTTGCCGCGCGGCGCGCTCAACGCCTCCTCGACCAGCGCATCGCCGGCCTCGGCCTGCTCCAGCAAATGCTTGCAGTGATCGAGATAGCTGCGGCCGAGCTCGGTGAGGCCCTGCCGCCGCGTCGACCGGTTGATCAATTGCGAGCCGAGCCGGTCCTCGAGAAAACGGATATGCTTGCCGATCATGGTCGGCGAGATCCGCAGCTCTTTGGCCGCCGCGGTGAAGGAGCCGAGATCGGCGACGCGGGCGAACACGGCCATGCTGGTCAATCGGTCCATGGATTATAAACCAACGGTTATTTCATTGCGCATCATCGCGCCGCTTACGCGGCGTTGGAATTGGATTTATTACCATAAGTGAGTAATCGGCGCGAATGCGCGTTCGATCGCTTTGGAATGTCGCGGTTGCGCCCGGAGGGGCGCAGTCCGGGCGGGTCTCGAACCAGGACAGGAGTGTCAGGATGCCTTTCCAGATCATGATCAATGGGACCAGTCATTCGGTCGATGCCGATGGCGATACGCCGCTGCTGTGGGTGCTGCGCGACGTGCTCGGCATGACCGGCACCAAGTTCGGCTGCGGCATGGCGCTGTGCGGCGCCTGCACGGTGCATCTCGACGGCAGCGCGGTGCGCTCCTGCATCACGACGATCGACAGCATCGGGGACTCCAAGATCACGACCATCGAGGCGGTCGGCGGGACGCCGTCCGGCAAGAAGATCCAGGACGCCTGGCTCGCGCATGAGGTGCCGCAATGCGGCTACTGCCAGTCCGGGCAGATCATGTCCGCCTCCGCCTTGCTCGCAAGCAAGCCGAAGCCGACCGACGCCGATATCGACGACGCGATGTCGGGCAATATCTGCCGCTGTGGCACCTATGTGCGCATTCGCGAAGCCATCAAGCAAGCCGCGCAGTCGGGAGGTTGAGCCATGACGCTGATCGACAATTTGTCTGAGCGCGCCGCCGATCTGTCGCGGCGCAATTTCCTCCGCGCCAGCGCGATCGCAGGCGGCGGCCTGCTGCTCAGCGTGAGCCTGCCGTTCGCCAGCCGCGAGAGCGAAGCCGCGGCCGCCGGTGACTTCGCGCCGAATGCCTTCATCCGGATCGGCGGCGACGGCAAGGTCGTGCTCACCATGCCCTATGTCGAGATGGGGCAGGGCACCTACACCTCGATCCCGATGCTGATCGCCGAGGAGCTCGAGATCGGCCTGACGCAGGTTCAGCTCGAGCACGCGCCGCCGAGCGACAAGCTCTATGCCAACCCGCTGCTCGGCGTGCAGGCGACCGGCAATTCGAATGCGATGCGCGGCGCCTGGCAGCCGATGCGCAAAGCCGGCGCCACCGCGAAGGCGATGTTGGTCGCGGCCGCGGCGAAACGCTGGAACGTCGAACCCGGCTCGTGCCGCGCCGAGAACGGCGAGGTGCTTCATGGGGCGACGGGACGCAAGCTCGGTTACGGCGAATTGGCGGCCGACGCGGCGCAGATGCCGGTGCCCGAGAACGTGACGCTGAAGAGCCCGGCCGAGTTCAAGCTGATCGGCACGCCCGCCAAGCGGCTCGATACGCGCTCCAAGATCAACGGCTCGGCGGTCTACGGTATCGACGCGCGGCCGCCGGGCGTGAAGATCGCGACGCTGGCGCAGTCGCCGGTGTTCGGCGGGCGGGTCAAGCGCGTGGATGATGCGGCGGCGAAAGCCGTCAACGGCGTGCGACAGATCGTGAAGCTCGATGACGCGGTCGCCGTGGTGGCCGATCACATGGGGGCGGCGAAGAACGGTCTCGCGGCGCTCACGATCGAGTGGGACGAGGGGGCTCACGCCAAGCTCGCCACGTCAGATATCGCGCGCGAGCTCGAAGCCGCCACCACGAAGCCGGGCGCGGTCGCGCAGAATATCGGCGACGCCGACAAGGCAATGGCGAACGCGGCGACCAAACTCGAGGCAAGCTATCAGCTGCCGTTCCTCGCGCATGCGACGATGGAGCCGATGAACTGCACCGTGCATGTTCGCGCCGACGGCTGCGAAATCTGGGTCGGCAACCAGGCGCTCTCGCGCGTGCAGGCGGTGGCCGCGAAGATGCTGGACCTGCCGCCGGAGAAGGTGGCGGTGCACAATCACCTGCTTGGCGGCGGTTTTGGCCGCAGGCTCGAGGTCGATGGTGTCATTCGCGCCGTACAGATCGCAAAGCAGGTCGATGCGCCGGTCAAGGTGGTATGGACCCGCGAGGAGGACATCCAGCACGACATGTACCGGCCGTACTGGTGCGACCGGATTGCGGTCGGTCTCGATGCATCGGGCAAGCCGGTGGCCTGGAACAACCGGTTCGCGGGTTCTTCCGTCATTGCGCGGTGGGCGCCGCCGGCGTTCCGCAACGGTCTCGACCCCGACACGACAGAGGGGGCGATCGATCTCGTCTATGACATTCCGAACTTCCACGTCGAATATGTCCGGGTCGAGCCGCCCGGCATTCCGACCGCGTTCTGGCGCAGCGTCGGGCCCTCGCACAATGTGTTCGTCACCGAAAGCATGATCGACGAGATGGCGGCGGCCGCCAAGCAGGACCCGGTCGAATATCGCAAGGCGCTGCTCGGCAAGTCGCCGCGCGCCAAGGCGGCGCTCGAGCTTGCGGCAGCCAAGGCCGGCTGGGGCGGCAAGCTGCCGGCCGGGCGCGGCCGCGGCGTGTCGCTGCAATTCGTGTTCGGCAGCTACCTCGCTCAGGTCGCCGAGGTCGAGGTTGCCAAGGACGGTTCGGTACGTGTCCATCGCGTCGTCTGCGCGATGGATTGCGGCACCGTGGTCAATCCCGACACCGTGCAGGCGCAGCTGCAGAGCGGCATCAATTTCGGCGTCACCGCCGCGCTCTATGGCGAAATCACGCTGAAGGACGGTCGCATCGAGCAGAGCAATTTCGACAGCTACCAGATGCTGCGGATCGATCAGGCCCCGGCCATCGAGGTCCATATCGTGCCGAGCACCGCGCCGCCGGGC
The DNA here is from genome assembly GCF_056429065.1 of Bradyrhizobium sp. USDA3010. NCBI lineage: Bacteria > Pseudomonadati > Pseudomonadota > Alphaproteobacteria > Hyphomicrobiales > Nitrobacteraceae > Bradyrhizobium > Bradyrhizobium sp. USDA3010. Next base: position 68,762 of record NZ_JBWJZD010000027.1, on the reverse strand, counting down.
GGCATGGGCGAGACCGGGACATCGGGAATCGTGCCTGCGATCAGCAACGCGATCTTTGCGGCGACCGGCAAGCGGCTGCGGAAGATGCCGGTCGATCCAGCGGTGTTGAAGCAAACGTAAGCTACCGGCCGTCATGGCCGGGCTTGTCCCGGCCATCCACGTCCTTTCTTATTCGATTGGAGTGAAGACGTCGATGCCCGGGCATAGGCGAGCGGAAGCGACGCCGTCCTTCGGACGGCGATGCCCGCGCATGACGGAATGCCGGCGCGATCGTGAAGCCGGGCGGATTTGCGCCCTGCAATTGATCCGTGCGAGGCGGTTCGCCAGTCTCAAGTCGCCCCTCGTATCACTAACGCTCACGGCTCCACGGGAAGAGTGAGGCCGGGAAATCGGCCGCGTAGCGGTGACCGATCGGCGGGCGGGGCTCTTCTTGCGGAGGATTCGGGTCAGGCTCGATCACCTTCCTGTAAAGATGCCAGGTCGCATGACCAAGCACCGGCAGAACGACGCAGAGACCGACGAAGAATGGCAGTGAGCCCACGGCCAGCAATACTGCAACGATCAATCCCCACGCGGCCATCTCAATTGGATTCATCATCACGGCCCTTATCGAGGTGCGGATCGCATCGATCGCTGTCGCATGGCGGTCGAGCATCAGCGGAAACGAGACGACGCTGACGCACAGGGCAGCCAGGGCGAAAAGGAAGCCGACGCCGCATCCGATGATGATGAGCGACCAGCCTTCGGGTGTCGTCAACACGCGCTCTGCGAAATCAGGGATGCTCGCAGCCGGAGCATAGCCGAAAGTCGCAATGTAGATCGCGTCCGCGGCGGCGATCCAGACCCCGAACAGAACGAACAGGAGAATGCCAAGTTCGAGCATGGCGCCGAACGACGGCGCGCGCAGCACCTGCATTGCATCCCAGGCTCCTGGCTCCTCTCCCCGCTCGCGGTGGCGACTCAGTTCGTAGAGGCCTAGTCCGGCGAAAGGACCGATCAGGGCGAAGCCGGCGGCGAGCGGAAACAGCAGCGGCAGCACCGAATAGCCGATCACAAGTCTGAACAGGACAAGTCCGAGGACGGGGTACATCACGCACAGGACGATGGCGTGGGTCGGGACGGCCTTGAAGTCTTCCCAGCCGAGGCGCAGCGCGTCGCCGAGGTCGGAAAGGCTGATCTTGCGAACGACAAAGGCGGTCGAGACGCCAAACAATTGCAGTTTGGGTCGTGCGAATACGGTGGTCATGGTTCCGGTCTCCTTGCTTGTGCCCGCAGGGGAACGGAGCGCCATCAACACACGCACATCCGCCTCATGCGCGAAAATCGCGACTGAGTCCGGCAAATCAGATTCAACCAGAACGAGCTTGCCGGACGACATCTGTCGCAACCGGTCCAATCAAACTAGTCCGATGCGCCGCAGAAGCAAGATGGCGAACGCGGTCGGGAAAATTGTGCAAGCGCACAAGCCAGGTTTTGCGATGCACCATCTGATGGCGGGTCCCGATCGGGTGCTCTCCGGCATGCAATGCATTCGCGCCGACGCGCGCCGGACAGAGGCGGGACATACTCCTCTATTGACGCCGGGCTCGACGAGTACCATCTTGAATGCACTGAACGCCCCCAAGCTCCGATGAGATTGCGGCCGTGACGTTGATCCTTTGTCATGATGCCCCAGCGTCGCGACCGGCAGAATGGGCGAGGCAAAAGGCACGGTGATGGTGTCCGTGACACCATACCTTTGACACCATACCTTTGACGTGAGCTCCGCCCTTTCGTTCGTCTCCGCAGCCTTCAATGGCAAGGAGGAATGAGGGATGGCTGTCGCGCTCGTACTGCTCCTGGTTGCGGTCGCCTCGGTGCTGTTTCACATCTACAGCCCGTGGTGGTGGACGCCGATCGCCTCGAACTGGCGCTACATCGACGACACGATCAATCTGACGTTCTGGATCACCGGCGCGGTTTTCTGCGCGGTCATCGCGTTCATGGCTTACTGCGTGTTCCGTTTTCACCACAAGGAGGGACGCCGGGCCGCCTACAATCCCGAAAACAAGAAGCTCGAATGGTGGCTCAGCATCGTGACGGCAGTCGGCGTCGCCGCCATGTTGGCGCCCGGCCTGGTCGTCTGGCACCAGTTCGTCACCGTTCCCGACGACGCGACCGACGTCGAGGTCGTTGGGCAACAGTGGATGTGGAGTTATCGGCTTCCGGGAAAAGACGGCCGACTCGGCACGTCAGATGCGCGCCTGATCAGTTCCGACAATCCTCTGGGGTTGAATCCCAACGATCCGAACGGACAGGACGACATCGTCGTTCAAAGCGACGATCTGCATCTGCCGGTTGGGAAGCCGGTGAAGGTGTTGCTCCGCTCAATCGACGTTCTGCATGATTTCTACGTGCCCGAGTTCCGGGCCAAGATGGACATGATACCGGGCTCGGTGACCTATTACTGGTTCACGCCCACCCGCACCGGAACGTTCGACGTCCTCTGTGCGGAGCTGTGCGGCGTCGCGCACGCGCAGATGCGGAGCAGGGTCGTCGTGCAGGAAGCGAAGGAATATCACGCGTGGCTTGAGAGGCAGCGGACGTTTGCGGAGTTGTCGGGGCAGCACGACGTCGCGAAGGCCGCGTACAAGACTGGTAGCGAATGAACATGCCGACGAGGATCAGCCGGATATGAGGTGAACTTGTCGCTGAGCGGAAGACCAAGGAGGGTATTCCGATGGTCGATATCCCGTTTGATGAGGTTGCAGGCATCCCGCCCGCCGAAGTAGGTGAGGTTGAGCTCTATCACCCGCACAGCTGGTGGACGAGATACGTCTTTTCGCAAGACGCCAAGGTTATCGCCGTCCAGTACTCGATCACGGCGATGTCGATCGGAATGGTTGCGCTGGTGCTGTCGTGGATGATGCGGCTGCAACTGGGATTTCCCGGCACATTCTCCTTCATCGATGCCAATCAGTACCTTCAGTTCATCACCATGCACGGCATGATCATGGTGATCTACCTGCTCACGGCGTTGTTCCTCGGCGGCTTCGGCAACTACCTCATCCCGCTGATGGTCGGCGCGCGGGACATGGTCTTCCCCTACGTGAACATGCTGAGCTACTGGGTTTATCTGCTCGCCGTGCTGGTGCTGGTCGCGACGTTCTTCGTGCCCGGCGGGCCGACCGGCGCCGGCTGGACGCTTTATCCACCCCAGGCGATTCTCTCCGGCACCCCCGGGCAGGATTGGGGCATCGTTCTCATGCTGGCCTCGCTGATCCTGTTCATCATCGGCTTCACGATGGGCGGGCTCAATTATGTGGTGACAGTGCTGCAGGCCCGCACGCGCGGCATGACATTGATGCGGATGCCCCTGACGGTGTGGGGCATCTTCACGGCCACCGTGATGGCGCTGTTGGCCTTCCCGGCGCTGTTCGTCGCCTCGGTGATGCTGCTGCTGGACCGTCTCCTGGGAACCAGCTTCTTCATGCCGACGCTGGTCGAGATGGGCCAGCTGACGAAGTATGGCGGCGGCAGCCCGATCCTGTTCCAGCATTTGTTCTGGTTCTTCGGCCACCCCGAAGTCTACATCGTCGCCTTGCCGGCCTTCGGCATCATTTCCGATCTGATCAGCGTCCACGCGCGAAAAAACATCTTCGGCTATCGCATGATGGTTTGGGCGATCGTGGCAATCGGTGCGCTCAGCTTCGTCGTATGGGCGCACCACATGTATGTGAGCGGCATGAATCCGTATTTCGGGTTCTTCTTCGCCACCACGACACTCATCATCGCCATCCCGACTGCGATCAAGGTCTACAACTGGGTGCTGACCCTGTGGCGCGGCGACATCCATCTCACGGTGCCGATGCTGTTCGCGCTCGCGTTCATCATCACGTTCGTGAACGGCGGCCTGACCGGACTGTTTCTCGGTAACGTGGTCGTGGACGTTCCGCTGTCGGACACGATGTTCGTCGTCGCGCACTTCCACATGGTGATGGGCATCGCGCCGATCATGGCCGTGTTTGGCGGACTCTATCACTGGTATCCGAAAGTCACCGGACGCATGCTCAATGAGGCGCTTGGACGTTTCCACTTCTGGGTGACGTTCATCGGGGCCTATGCGGTCTTCTTCCCGATGCACTATCTGGGCCTGCTCGGGATGCCCCGCCGCTATCACGACATCGGCGAGACAACCTTCGTCCCGGCATCGGCCCACGACCTCAATGCGTTCATGAGCGTGGCGGCGCTGATTGTCGGCTTCGCCCAGCTTGTCTTCCTGTTCAATCTCATCTGGAGCCTGTTCAAGGGAAAAGAGGCTGGCAGCAACCCCTGGGGAGCCGCCTCGCTGGAGTGGCAGACACCGGAAACCCCGCCCGGACATGGCAACTGGGGCAAGGACCTCCCGATCGTCTATCGCTGGGCCTACGATTACAGCGTGCCGGGCGCTGCGGGGGACTTTGTGCCGCAAAATGAACCGCCGGCCGGATTGGCGACGCAGGGAGCCCATCCGTGAGTGCCATCATCCTGTTCATTGCTACAATTGCAGCGATCGCGGGATGGTGGCTCTCGCAGCAACGGCTGGCTGCCAAGCCGTGGCTGGAGCAGGGCGTGGCCGTCGATCTTCGTGGTGAGCGCGGTTCGTCCGTGCCGACGGCGAAGATCGGACTGGGCGTATTTCTCGCAGTCGTCGGCTCGTTGTTCGCGCTCCTGATCAGCGCCTACTCGATGCGCAACAGCATGGTGGACTGGCGGGAGCTGCCCCTGCCCAGGCTGTTGTGGTTCAATACCGGCGTCCTGGTCATCAGCAGTGTGGCGCTGCAATGGGCGCTGATGGCCGCGCGACGCGACGACATTGACGGCCTGATCGTCGGCCTGCTGATCGGCGGAGCATCCGCCGTGACCTTCCTGGCCGGACAGCTATTGGTCTGGCAGCAGCTGAAGGCCGCCGGCTATTTCGTGGCGTCCAATCCGGCCAACTCCTTCTTCTACCTGATCACCGCGGTGCACGGACTGCATCTGATGGGCGGTCTGGTGGCGCTTGGCAGGACGACCGCCAAGGTGTGGCGTGGCGCGCCGATGATGCAGATGCGCCTGAGCGTGGAGCTCTGCGCCATCTATTGGCATTTCCTGTTGTTGGTCTGGCTGATCTTGCTCGGTCTGATGACGGGCTGGACCGACAATTTGGTCGACATCTGTCGCCAGTTGCTCACCTAGCGAGGCGGGAAGCGATGACGGAAACCACACTTGCACCCCCCCAGACGTCGCCCGGAACGATATCCGGATTGCGCGGCATCGCCGCCGACTGGGCCTCGGACCAGCGTGCCTTCAAGCACGTGTCCTGGGGGAAGGCCATGATGTGGATCTTCCTTCTGAGCGACACCTTCATCTTCAGCTGCTTCCTGCTGTCGTACATGACGGCGCGAATGTCGACGACCGTGCCGTGGCCCAATCCCAGCGAAGTGTTCGCGCTCAATCTCGGCGGCAAGCACATTCCGCTCATCCTGATCGCGATCATGACTTTCATCCTGATCAGCAGCAGCGGAACGATGGCGATGGCTGTCAACTTCGGCTACCGCCGGGATCGCGTCAAAACGGCAGCCTTGATGCTGGTCACCGCGGCATTTGGCGCGACGTTCGTCGGAATGCAGGCCTTCGAATGGACCAAGCTGATCATGGAGGGCGTGCGGCCGTGGGGCAATCCATGGGGCGCGCCGCAATTTGGCGCCTGCTTCTTCATGATCACCGGTTTCCACGGCACCCACGTGACCATCGGCGTGATCTTCCTGATCGCCGTCGCGCGAAAGGTTTGGCGGGGAGACTTCGACGTCGAGCGGCGTGGCTTTTTCACGAGCCGGAGGGGGTACTACGAGATCGTCGAGATCATGGGCCTGTACTGGCACTTCGTCGATCTGGTGTGGGTGTTCATCTTTGCCTTTTTCTATCTCTGGTGAGGTTGGCGCATGACAAACGCAGCGGTACATGTGGAAGGGCAGGCAGCGCAACATGCGCTGCACGCGTATGCGCACGACGCAGTCGCATCAGGAGCCACGCACGCAGAGGGCCAGCAGCATCCGATCAAGCTCTATCTCGTGGTCTGGGGATGGCTGTTCGTGCTCAGCACCTGCTCATACCTCGTCGACTTCTTCGGCATCCATGGCCATCTCCGATGGTCACTGATCCTGCTGTTCATGGTGCTGAAGGCCGGCCTGATCGTTGCCGTGTTCATGCACATGGCCTGGGAGCGGTTGGCGTTGGCCTACGCCATCCTGTTGCCGCCGGTGCTCGTGCTGGTCTTTGTAGGGATCATGGTGTTCGAATCCGACTATACGCATCTGCTTCGGGTGATGTTTTTCGCGCCAGCGAGCTAGCAGGCAGGACGGCTGAGAACTCGCTACGTCGACTGGGACTCTGCGAAGAAGGCCTTCAACCGATGGCCTTTCGAGCATCGAACTGACGAGGAATCAATCTCGTGCAAATCAATCGTTCAATTCTTCGCCGGAGCTATACCAACATCGGAGACTACGTCGCACTGACGAAACCGCGCGTCATGTCGCTGGTCGTCTTCACCGCACTGGTCGGTCTTATGGTCGCACCAGGCGGCATCGATCCCGGGGCCGGCGTCGTTGCTGTTGCTTGCATAGCTGCTGGAGCTGGCGCCGCAGGTGCGCTCAACATGTGGTACGATGCCGACATCGATGCGGTGATGGCGCGGACCGCCATCCGTCCAATTCCCGGCGGCCGTGTATCGCGCCCGGAAGCGTTGGTTTTTGGATTGATGCTCGGGACGTGCGCGGTCCTGACCCTCGGCACTTTGCTGAATATGGCCGCTGCTGCACTCCTTGCCTTCACGATTTTCTTCTACGTCGTCGTCTACACGATGTGGCTCAAACGCCGAACACCGCAAAATATCGTCATTGGCGGTGCCGCTGGCGCACTCCCTCCGGTGATCGGCTGGGTCGCGGTCACCGGAAGCGTCGGGCTCGAGCCGCTCATCCTGTTCTTGATCATCTTCCTCTGGACGCCACCCCACTTCTGGGCATTGTCGCTCAATCTTGCTGGAGAATACGCCCGCGCCGGTGTGCCGATGTTGCCGGTCGTCGCCGGCAAGACCGAAACAAAGCGCCAGATTCTTCTCTATAGCGCGCTTTTGGTTCCGATCTCGCTGCTACCTTATGCACTGGGATTCGCGGGGGGCATCTATGGCGCGGCCGCGGCGATGCTGGGAGCGATCATGATCTTTCTCGCATGGCAAGTACGTCGAAGCCACGACAAGGAAAGGCGGCCTGCTCGTCGCCTGTTCGTGTTTTCGATGCTCTATCTGGTGCTTCTTTTTGGTGTGCTGCTGATGAATGCTGCACCCTACGCCCAGTCCAACTAACGCGACGCATTCGAATCGACAGCCGCAGGGCTTGCTTCGTGCTGTCCCCGGCGAGACTGGGCTTGCCTAGCCGATAAACCAACATCTTCGCTGCGGGGCGTGCGCCGCCGGACAAATCAGTGGCAGGGGCTCAGGCTGGCCCGGGCCCGCCACAGCATTCGCCGCGCGTCTGCACCGGAGGGCAGGGGACAGTCCCGTAAGAGCAGAACACGCAGCAATCGCCGGCAAGCGGCTTGAGGCGGGTGCCGCAGCCGCGACAGTCGTAGAAGAACTGGCAGGCATCGCTCGGCATGGTTTCGGTCGCGGCGAATCCGCAGGCCGGACAGGTCAGGGTCGAGACGAGTTGCATGGGCCGCGGGTCCGTTGGTTAATCCCTCATGTCATTTCGGCGATAGCACAGGTCAAGGCCCCATCTGGCAGGATTGTGATCGGCGGCCGCCAAAGACGGGCTTATCCAGCCGGGATGAAGCCGCAAACTGTCGGGATGATGTGTGAACTGGGCTGAACCCGACGCGGCTTCGAAAATATTCGTGGTCCGGCCGATCGGGCTGTAACCAAACCGGTCGCCTGAGCGAACCAGACCATAGAAGCGCTGCATGACGACCGCGGAAAACGAGCTCAAGCCACTGATGCTTGCCAGCCAGGATGGCGATGCGGCGGCCCACCGGGCGTTGCTGGAGCGCCTGAGCCGGCATTTGCGTGCCTACTACAAGAGCAAGCTTGCGAGGACCGGCCGCGGCGCGGCGGAGGCGGAGGACCTGGTGCAGGAGGCCGTGTTGGCAATTCACCTCCAGCGGCACACCTACGACCCGGCACAGAAGCTGACGCCCTGGGTGCACGCGGTCGCGCGCTACAAGCTGATCGATTTCCTGCGTCGCACGCGGGCCTCGCGCGCCGACGTGCCGATCGATGAGGCCGACGACATCACAGCGCATGACGATCATATCGGCGCCGAGAGCAGCTTTGACCTCAGGCGATTGCTCAAGCAATTGCCGGCGAACATGCAGTGCGCGATCGCGGCCGTGAAGCTCGACGGATTGAGCGTCGCCGAAGCGGCGCAGCGGTGCGACATGTCGGAATCCGGTGTGAAGGTCAGCATTCATCGCGGGCTGAAGGTCCTGGCCGCGTTGATCGCCGGGAGGACGGAGCCATGAAGACGGATGACCTCATCGCGGCGCTCAGCAACAATGTCGAGCCGGTCGATCGCCGGCTGGTCGGCCGGACCGTCGCTATCGCGCTCGGGCTGGCGTTGGTTGCCGCACTTGGCCTCGTGCTTGCCGGGCTTGGCGTCCGCGCCGACCTGACCACGCCGCGTGCCTTGACCTTCCTCTTTCTGAAGCTCGCATTCGCGCTGGCTACTGTCGGCGCGGCGTCGGTCTATCTGACCCGGCTGGCGCGGCCGGGCGGCGAGCGAAAGAGCTCGCTTGGACTGGCCGCACTCCCGTTCGGTGCGATCATGCTGCTTGCCGGCATCAGCCTCGGACAGGCGCCCAGCTCTCATTGGGACAGGATGGTCATGGGAGACCAATGGCTCGAATGCCTCATCTCGGTTCCGATCATCGCGATCGTGCCGTTTGCCGTGGTGATCTGGGCAGTCAGAAAGGCGGCGCCGACCAATCTGGTGCAGGCGGGTGCATTCGGCGGCCTTGTCGCAGGTGGCGTGAGCGCCGTCGCCTATGCACTCCACTGCACCGATGACTCGTTGCCCTTTGTCGCGCTGTGGTACGGCGGCACGATCGTGCTGTGCACACTCGCAGGCGCGGCATTGGGACCGCGGTTGCTGCGCTGGTGAAAGGCAGTGATCGGACCTCTCACGTCGGCGTGAGCGTGTAACCGGAGAAACATTGGCTCCGAACTCATGATCAGAAGCGCAAATCAATGCGCTTCAGGAAAATGATGGAGCCGATGATGTCGATCAACAAATGCCTGCTTGCCTTCTCAATCCTTGCGCCGCTTGTGGTGGCATCGGCAACCGCGCAAGCGGGCCTGACCGCCTCCGACAGGAGGTACCTGCCCAACGAGGCCTCAGAAACCGCATCGGCGGCTACGGTTGCCGCGCAACGCGACCCGATGTCTGCATTCGGCTACGATCAGGGAGCGATGCGCGTGCAGCCGGCGAGCGTCCCGGACGCTGCCCGGACGCCGTGGCGCTATCACGGCGGCCCGAAGGCTCGATAGGCGCGGCATGCGGGCGCCAGGCCGGGATGAACGATTAACCACCCAATCTCCCGCTGGTGCAGTTGTGAACAGGGTGACCTTTTCAGCACCCGTCCTTTGTGAGACTGTCGCAACATGAATGTTCGCCAATTGTTCAGATTGCTGCTCGCCGTCCTCGTGACGGGAGGCCTGACAATTGCGCCGCTGGCGACGCCCGCGGCGGCCGGATCTTCGTTGACCGGTATGAGCCAGATGGCGGACATGTCTGACATGGCGGCCGATATGCCGTGCTGCCCCGACAAGCAGAAGAGCAATGATTGCCGGGATTGTCCGCTGGTTGCGATTTGCATGTTGAAGATCCTGCACGCGGGACCATCGACCCTCGGCTTCGCGGTGAGGCCGGCGACGCAGCTGCAATTGCATCCGCACGACGATCTGCTCGCTGACGGGTTGGTCCGTCCGCCGCCCGACCATCCTCCTCGACATTTGGTCTGACTGGCGCCGCAAGCGCCGGTTGCTGCCGCGCGACCTTCTGGCGCGTGGACGTCGCATGCCGCGCAAGCGGCAGATCAGATCCAATCGAGGAATGAAACGAAATGACGTCGTTCAATACGCCGCGTGCCGTAGCGGCCGCGCTCATCGGCCTGGCGCTGACTGGCATCGCCACTGTCGCGCTCGCCGACATCAAGGACTACGAATTCCAGCTCGTCGACCAGACAGTTCAGGCCGGTCCGGACAAGGTCGTCACCGTCCGGCTGATGAACAGGAAGACCGGCAAGGCCGTGCCTGACGCCGTGATCTTCACGACGCGGCTCGACATGGCCCCAGACGGAATGCAGGAGATGGCCACCAAGGTCACGCCGATGCCGGGGACCGAACCCGGCACCTATCGGTTCAAGGCGAACTTCGGCATGGCCGGGCGCTGGCAGCTGTCGCTCGGCGCGAAGGTGCAGGGCGAGACCGGCACGGTCGAAAGCAAGCTCGTCGTCACGGCCGGGAAATGAACCGGCACGCTCTGGCAGGCGCTGCCGCTGCGATCGTTGCAGCGGCAGGCGTCGCGTATCTCGGTCGCGGCCTGCCGCCGTGGCCGGGCGCAAATCTCGCTGCCGCTGCCGCGCAAGCGGCGGAAGCCGGCGCGCCGATCTATTTCCGCGATCCGGACGGCAAGCCGTCCTACTCGCTGACGCCGAGGAAGACGTCTGACGGCCGCGACTACCAGCCCGTCGCCGCCGGCGCCGATCTCAGCTTCGACGAGCCGGAGGCGCCGATGGCGATGCCGGCGGACAGCAACGCCACGGCCGCCAAGGGTGAGCGCAAGGTCAAATATTACCGCAATCCAATGGGGCTTCCCGACACCTCGCCGGTGCCGAAGAAGGATTCCATGGGGATGGACTACATTGCCGTCTACGACGGCGAGGACAGCGACGACGGCTCGATCACGCTGTCGCCCGGAAAAATCCAGCGCACCGGCGTCAAATCCGAAGCGGCGGAGCTGCGTCGCATCCGGACGCCGGTGCGCGCGCCCGGCACGATCCAGCTCGACGAACGCCGCGTCTCCGTCATCGCGATGCGGGCCGAGAGCTATGTGCAGAAGGTCGCCGACATCACGACCGGCAGCCGGGTGACCAAGGGGCAGCCGTTGATGGAGATCTACAGCCCGGCGGTGTCGTCCGCGGCGGCCGAATATGTTGCGACCATGACCTCGAAGGCGATCGCGAATATCGAGCCCTACGGACGCGGCTCCAAGCAGCGGCTGACCAATCTCGACGTTCCCGAGACCGTCATCGCCGAGATGGAGAAAAGCCACACGGTGCCGCTCGCGATCCAGTGGTTGTCGCCGCGCGACGGCATCGTGTTGCAGCGTGCCGCGATCGAGGGCATGCGTGCCCAGCCAGGCGACGTGCTATTCCGGATCGCCGACGTCTCTGTCGTGTGGGCACTGGTCGATGTCGCCGAGCGTGATCTCGGCAATATCGTGGTCGGGCAGAAGGTCGCGGTGCGGGCCCGCAGCTATCCCGGCCGCACGTTCACGGGCCAGATCAGCGTGATCTATCCGCAGGTCAACAAGGACACGCGCACCGCGCGGGTGCGGATCGAATTGCAGAATGCCGATCTCGCGCTGCTGCCGGACATGTATGTCGACGCCGAGATCGACATCGGCAGCGCGGCGCCGGTGCTGACGGTGGCGGAAAACTCCATCCTCGACACCGGGAGCCGCCAGACCGTGCTGATCGACCGCGGCAAGGGCCGGTTCGAGCCGCGCGAGGTCAAGCTCGGGCGGCGCGGCGACGGCTATGTCGAAATCCGCGACGGGATTGCCGAAGGCGATGCGGTCGTCACGTCGGCGACCTTCCTGATCGACGCCGAAAGCAATCTGAAGGCGGCGATCAAGGGCTTTGCCGAGGCCGGCGCTGCGCAAGCGGCAACGGCCGACGGCCGGATGACGGAGGGAGGCCGGCCATGATCGCCCGTGTCATCGCCTGGTCGGCCCGCAACCTGCTGCTGGTGCTGTTCGGCACCGGCTTTGCGGCAGCCGCGGGCCTCTACGCTCTCATCCATCTGCCGCTCGATGCGATCCCCGATCTCTCCGACACCCAGGTGATCGTCTACACCGAGTATCCCGGCCAGGCGCCGCAGGTGATCGAGGACCAGGTCACCTATCCCTTGACCACGGCGATGCTGACGGTGCCGAAATCGAAGGTCGTGCGCGGCTTCTCGTTTTTCGGCGTCTCCTTCGTCTATGTCATCTTCGAGGACGGCACCGACATCTACTGGGCGCGCTCGCGGGTGCTCGAATTCCTCAACGGCGCGGCGTCGCGGCTGCCGGCCGGCGTATCGCCGACCATCGGGCCCGATGCCACCGGGGTGGGGTGGGTCTACCAATATGCCGTGATGTCGAAAGAGCTGAATCTTGCCGACACCCGCACCATCCAGGACTGGAATCTGAAATTCGCGCTGGCGAGAGCGGAAGGGGTGGCAGAGGTCGCGAGCGTCGGCGGCTTCGTCAAGCAGTACAACGTGATCCTCGATCCGCAGCGGATGCGCGACCGTGGCATCACCATGCAGCGGATGCGCGATGCGATCCGCGCCAGCAATGCCGACGTCGGCGGCCGCACCGTCGAGCTCTCCGAGTTCGAATATGTCATTCGCGGCAAGGGCTATCTCAGGGATATCAACGATCTCGGCAACATCGTGCTGAGGACCGACAACGGCACACCGGTGCTGCTGCGCGACGTCGCCCGCGTCGAGCTCGGCCCCGACGAGCGGCGCGGCATCGCCGAATTGAACGGCGAGGGCGAGGTAGCGAGCGGCATCGTGCTGCAACGCTTCGGCGTCAATGCGCTCGACGTGATCGAGAACGTCAAGAAGCGCTTCAAGGAGATCGCGACCAGCCTGCCGAAGTCGGTCGAGATTGTGCCGGTCTATGACCGGTCCAACCTGATCTATGCTGCGATCGACACGCTCAAGCGCACGCTGTTCGAGGAGAGCGTCGTGGTCGCGCTGGTCTGCTTCGTGTTCCTGCTGCATGTCCGCAGCGCGCTGGTCGCGATCCTGATGCTGCCGGTCGGCGTGCTGATGGCGTTCGGCGCGATGAAGCTGCTCGGGATCGGCTCCAACATCATGAGCCTCGGCGGCATCGCGATCGCGATCGGCGCCATGATCGATGCGGCGATCGTGATGATCGAGAACGCGCACAAGCATCTGGAGCGGGCCGAGCCCGGCCGCTCGCGGGTCGCGATCCTGATCGAGGCCGCAGCGGAGGTAGGACCGGCGCTGTTCTTCAGCCTGCTCATCATCACCGTGTCGTTCATGCCGATCTTCACGCTGGAGTCGCAGGAGGGGCGGCTGTTCTCGCCGCTCGCCTTCACCAAGACGTTTGCGATGGCGGCAGCCGCGCTGCTGTCGGTGACGCTGGTGCCGGCGCTGATGGTGATCTTCGTCCGAGGCAGGATTGTCCCCGAGCACAAGAATCCGATCAACCGTTTCCTGATCTGGATCTACCGTCCGGTCATCAACGGCGTGCTGCGGGCCAAGACGCTGGTGATCCTGCTCGCGCTCGCAGCGATCGCCGTCACGGTCTGGCCGGCCCGGCAACTCGGCACCGAGTTCATGCCCGATCTCAACGAGGGCACGCTGCTCTACATGCCGACCACGCTGCCGGGGATCTCGGTGACCAAGGCGGCCGAGCTGCTGCAGATGCAGGACCGCATCATCCGCAGCTTTCCCGAAGTCGTCTCGGTCTACGGCAAGGCCGGCCGCGCCGCGACCGCGACCGACCCGGCGCCGTCGGAGATGTTCGAGACCGTCGTCAACCTCAAGCCGAAACAGCAATGGCGCAAGGGCCTCACGCTCGACGGCCTGATCGCCGAGATGGACAAGGCGCTGCAATTTCCCGGCGTCTCCAACGCCTGGACCATGCCGATCAAGGCGCGCATCGACATGCTGTCGACCGGGATCCGGACGCCGGTCGGCGTCAAGGTGATCGGCCCCGATCTCGCCGTGATCGACAAGCTCGCCCGCCAGATCGAGCAGGTCGTGAAGGGCGTGCCCGGCACCTCGTCGGCCTATGCCGAACGCGGCCTCGGCGGCTACTACCTCGAGATCACGCCGAACCGCGAGGCGTTGTCGCGCTACGGCATCGCGGTGCAGGACGTGCAGGACACGATCGCGACCGCGCTCGGCGGCCAGACCGTCACCACGACGGTGGAGGGACGCCAGCGCTTCACGGTCAACATGCGCTATCCGCGCGACCTGCGCGACAATCCGGGCGCGATTGCCAGCGACATCCTGGTGCCGATGCCGGCGGGCGGGGCGGTGCCGCTCGGCGAGGTCGCCGATATCACGCCGGCGCGCGGGCCGACCACGATCAGAACCGAGAACGGGCAGCTTGCGACCTACATCTATGTCGATATCCGCGATCGCGATCTCGGCGGCTATGTCGCGGATGCGCAGCGCGCGGTGCAGGCCGCCGTGCAGTTTCCGCCCGGCACCTACGTGGTCTGGAGCGGGCAGTACGAATATCTCGAACGCGCCGCGGCGCGGCTCAGGATCGTGGTGCCGGTGACGCTTCTGATCATCTTCCTGCTGCTCTACCTCAACTTCCGCTCGGTGGCGGAGACCATGATCGTGATGCTGTCGCTGCCGTTCGCGCTGGTCGGCGGGCTCTGGCTGATGTGGGCGCTCGGCTTCAACCTGTCGGTTGCGGTCGCGGTCGGCTTCATCGCGCTCGCCGGCGTCGCCGCCGAGACCGGTGTCGTGATGCTGATGTATCTCAACCAGGCGCTGGCCGAGGTCACCGCGCGTCGTATCGCCGAGGGCCGCACGATCGGTCGCGACGATCTCAACCGCGCGATCATCGAGGGCGCCGTCGAGCGTGTCCGGCCGAAGATGATGACGGTGGTTGCCATCATGGCCGGGCTGCTGCCGATCATGTGGAGCACCGGCACCGGTTCCGAGATCATGCAGCGCATCGCGGTGCCGATGATCGGCGGCATGATCTCGTCGACCTTGCTGACGCTGATCGTGATTCCCGCGATCTTCGCCGTCGTGAAGGGCTTCGCGCTTGGCGCGAGGGCGCCGGAAGCGGATGTCGTTGCGCCGGTTGTGCGACAGCGTGTAGCAGGGGCCGGGAATCCGTTGGCTGGTTCAAACCGGATTGAATGATACCCTGCGGGGGTATATAGGATGTCGGTTCGCGGCCAACTGATTTGCAGTCGGGGTGCGGGCGGGGCGAGTTCGGGGCGATCACACAGGTGTTGGTGCGGTTGACGAGGTCAGGGCGGGTGCGGGCGGGATGTTCAATCATCCTGGCCTATCTGTTCTGCGTCCTCGCGCCGTCCGTCGCGCTTGCATTCGGGGCGCCGTTTCCGTGCCTGACCGATGAGGTCCAGCCGGCAGCAGTGCAGGTGCATCATACCTCGATAGCGCATGCGGATGGCGCCGCGCACGATCATGCCGCCCACGATCATGGCGGCATGCATATGCATCATGCCGATGGCGCTGAACCACCGTTGAAGCACAGCCACGACGGCAAGAACGCGCCGGGACCGTGCTGCGCGATGATGTGCGTGTCGGCGCTGCCGGCCGATCTTCCGTCCGTCACTGCTCCCTTGCACCCGATCGTGACCCGTCTCGCCGAGGCTCTTCAGAGCCTGCACAGCGAGGCGCCCGCGCGGCTCTATCGTCCCCCCATCGCCTGATCCTCAGCTGACATCGTGGCTGCGCCGCGCGCTCGCGTGCGCATGCCTTCATTCATCTGACGATCGGGACAGATCCATGTTTTCGCATTTCGGGGCGAGACTCGCTGCCGTGGCCAACAGACTTGGCAACAGACTTGGCAACAGACTTGGCAACCGGCTTGGCCGGCGCGCGCCGCCCACATTCGTGTCGCGGATCGCCGCCGCCATCCTCGCGGCCGCGCCGCTTGCCGGCTGCATGGCCGACGGCCGGCCGCTTGCCGCCGCAGGCGATCCGGCAAACCCGTCGGCGGGCAGCACCAGCGTCGGCTACCGCTCGACGATCGCCCCCTACAGCAGCCTGCGTCCGGCGACGCCGCTGCCCTGGCGCGAGCGCAACGACGGCGTGACGCCGCAAACCAAATCTGATCACAATTCGAACCGGTAGGAGGGCGCTATGCGACATCTGGCCATCGCGCCGATCCTGCTGCTGACATCCGCGCTCGCGGGATGCGCCTCGTTCTCGCCCGACGGCGGCATGGGCGTCGTCTCCGAGGTCACCGAGCAGGCGATCGGCAAGGACATCGCCTTCGTTCGCACCAAAGACGAAGCCACGACCGTCGACGCCGCGGTGAAGCGGCTGCTGGCGCGCAACCTGACGGCGGATGCCGCCGTGCAGGTCGCGCTGCTGAACAACAAGGGTTTGCAGGCCGCCTATAACGAGCTGGCGCTGGCGGAGACGGATCTCGTCGCCGACAGCCTGCCGCCGAACCCGACCTTCTCTGTCTCGCGCATCACCGGCAACGGCGCCAGCGAGGTCGAGCGGCAGGTGGTCGGCGACATCCTGGCGCTGGCGACGCTGCCGGCGCGCTCGGAGATCGCACGCGAGCGCTTTCGGCAGGCGCAGCTCAAGGCCGCGCTCGCCACCCTGCGGCTCGCCGCCGAGGTGCGGCGCGGCCATGTCGCTGTTGTGGCCGCGAACGAGACGGTCGCGCTGCTGACGGATGCGAAGGCGACTGCCGAATCGACCGCGCAGCTCGCCAAGAAACTCGGCGAGACCGGCGGCATGAACAAGCTCGACCAGGCCCGCGAGCAGGTGTTCTACGCCGAGATCACGGCCGACCTCGCCAGCGCGCGGCAGAACGCGGCAAGTTCGCGCGAGCGGCTCGCGCGCCTGCTCGGGCTCTGGGACGGCGATCTCGGCTTCCGACTCCCCAGCAAGTTGCCATTGCTGCCGAAGCAGCCACTGGAACAGCCGTCGATCGAGGTCGCCGCGGTCGGTCATCGCGTCGATTTGCAGATCGCACGGATGGAGATTGTCGCGCTCGCCAAGGCGCTCGATCTCACCGAGGCGACGCGCTTCGTCACGCTGCTCGATGTCGCCGGCATCGACAGGCGGACGCGCGATCCTGAGGGCCCGCCGTTCAGGGAGCGCGGCTTCGACGTCCAGTTCCAGATTCCGATCTTCGACGGCGGCGAGGTGCGGGTGCGTCAGGCGGCCGAGACCTACCGGCAGGCCATGAACCGCCTGACCGAGAAGGCGATCAATGTCCGCTCCGAGGCGCGCGACGCCTACCGCGCCTACCGCTCGACCTACGACATCGCGAGCCACTACCAGCGCGAGGTGCTGCCGCTGCGGCAGATCATCACCGAGGAGATGCAGCTGCGCTTCTCCAGCATGCAGGTCGACGTGTTCGCGCTGCTGACCGAAGCGCGGCAACGGCTTGGCTCGCTGCGCGCAGCGATCGACGCCAAACGCGACTTCTGGCTGGCGCAATCCGACCTGCAGACCGCGATCAACGGCGGCGGCCCGGCGGCCGCGCCATCGACACCATCCGCCATCGCCTCGACCGCACCTGCGGCCGGCGATCATTGAGAGGAGACGTAGATGTTTTCACGTCGAGGGTTTTTGGGCAGTGCGGCGCTGGTCACGGCAAGCGCGGTCAGCGGCCGCGTTCAGGCTGCCGCGATTCCGGAGGCGCCGACCATGGACAGAGCGGTGATGCAGCCGCCGCTGTACCCGTCGAGCGGGCCCGATTACCGGCCTGTGGTGACGCTCAACGGCTGGTCGCTGCCGTGGCGGATGAACGGCGATTGGAAGGAATTCCATCTCGTCGCCGAGCCGGTGGTGCGCGAATTCGCTGACGGCATGAAGGCCAATCTCTGGGGCTATAACGGCCAGGCGCCGGGACCGACGATCGAGGCGGTTGAAGGCGACAAGGTCCGCATCTTCGTCACCAACAAATTGCCTGAACATACCACGGTGCACTGGCACGGCATGATCGTGCCGTCAGGCATGGACGGCGTCGGCGGCCTCAACCAGCCGCACATCAAGCCGGGCAAGACCTTCGTCTACGAGTTCGAGCTGAAGCACAGCGGGACCTTCATGTACCACCCGCATTCCGACGAGATGGTGCAGATGGCGATGGGCATGATGGGCATGTTCATCGTGCACCCGCGCGATCCGGCGTTTCGTCCGGTCGACCGCGACTTCGTCTTCATCATGAGCAGCTACCTGATCGATCCCGGCACCTATCTGCCGAAGGTCAACGAGATGACCGATTTCAACATGTGGACCTGGAACAGCCGCGTCTATCCCGGCATCGATCCGATGCCGATCCGGCTTGGAGACCGGATCCGCGTGCGGATCGGCAATCTGACCATGACCAACCATCCGATCCATGTGCACGGGCACAATTTCGCGGTGGCCTGCACCGACGGCGGCTGGGTGCCGCAGAGCGCGCAATATCCGGAGACCACGACCGACGTGCCGGTCGGCGCCGTCAGGGCGTTCGACATGCTTGCCGACAATCCGGGCGACTGGGCGTTCCACTGCCACAAGTCGCACCACACCATGAACGCGATGGGCCACGACGTGCGCAATTTCATCGGCGTGTCGCGTCAGGATCTGGCCAAGGCGGTCGGCAAGCTCGCGCCCGACGCCATGGTAATGGGATCGACCGGCATGGCGATGGGCAACATGGAGATGCCGGCGCCCGACAACACGCTACCGATGATGACCGGAACGGGGCCGTTCGGGCCGATCGAGATGGGCGGCATGTTCACGGTGATGAAGATCCGCGAGGGGCTCGGCCGCAACGATTACGCCGATCCCGGTCCGTACAACTATCCGCCGGGCACCGTTGCCTATGAGGTCGACGCGCCCACAGCCGAGCCCGCGCGTCAGTCGCCGGCTTCTCCCGAACGAAAAGCCAAGCCATCGATGAAGGGAATGAAGATGTAGCGGATCGACGCGACGTCCCACGAAAAGCAAGCATCAAACTCAAAATGGAGAGTCCATTGAAAAATCTCACCAATACCGTCATCGCGCTCGTTGCGCTGTCGATCACCGCGATGCCGTCGCGCGGTCACGAAAAACACGGTCACCAATCCTATTCGGCCGGCGAGCCCGGTGATCCGAGCAAGCCGTCGCGCACGGTCGAGGTCGAGATGAAGGAGATGGAGTTCACGCCGTTCCGCATCGAGGTCAAGCGCGGCGAACAGATCCGCTTCGTGATCAAGAATGCCGGCACCGAGGATCACGAATTCCTGCTCGCGACCACCGAGGAGAATCTGAAGCATGCCGAAGTGATGAAGAAGCATCCGCACATGGAGCATGACGATCCGAACGGCGTCCGCCTCGCGCCGAAGAAGACCGCGGAGATCGTCTGGAAGTTCACCAAGGCGGGGACATTCGAATATTCCTGCCTGATCCCCGATCACCGCGACTACGGGATGACCGGCCGCGTCATCGTGAAATGAAACAAGCAACGAGAGAAAGGACGACAACGATGAACAGGATGATCCGGATTGCAGCCGCAGCTGCGCTGGCGCTGACATTCGGCGGCGCTTTCGCGCAGGCCGCAGCCATCAACGGCGAGGTCAAGAAGATCGACGAGAGCGCGGGCAAGATCACGCTCAAGCACGGCCCCGCCAAGAGCCTCGGCATGGATGAGCCGATGACGATGGTCTACCGGGTCAAGGATCCCGCGCTGCTCAAGCAGGTCAAGGTCGGCGACAAGGTCAAGTTCGAAGCCCAGGAGGGCGACGGCGGCTACACCGTCACCGCGATCCAGAAGGCGAAGTGAGGTGACACCCGTATCGTCGCTCCGCGCGCGATGGGCTGTCGGCTGAAACGCAGCCGGCAGCAGCAACGAGCGCAAGACGTGATCGTCAAAGCAGAGCTGTTCCAAGCGGATCGGCTTGAATGCGTAGCACGGGTGGATTTATCCTGTGGTCTGGAAGGACAAGCCATGAGCGACTGCTGCGAGCAGAAGACGTCCGAATGCTGTGCGCCACCGCCGCTGAGGTTGCCGAAGAAGGCGGGCGCGTCGGCGTTGGATCGTAACCTCACGGCTGATGCGTGCGGCTGCTCGGGCGGCGTTCTGGTGTTTGACGGCCTCGATCCGCGCTACAAGCGCGTGCTCTGGACCGTCATTGCCATCAATGGCGCGATGTTCCTGACCGAGATGATCGCGGGTCAGCTTGCCGGATCGCAGGCGCTCAAGGCGGATGCGCTCGACTTCCTCGCCGATACCGTCACCTACGGACTGAGCCTTGCGGTGATCGGCGCAAGCCTGCGGATGCGTGCGTCGGCGGCGCTGCTGAAGGGCGCTTCGCTGAGCCTGATGGCGCTCTGGGTGGTCGGCTCGACCGTCTACCAGACTCTTATTCTCGGTGTGCCGAAGGCCGAGGTGATGGGCGCGATAGGGACGTTGGCGCTTGCGGCGAATCTGTCGTCCGTTCTGCTGCTGCTGCCCTACAAGAACGGTGATGCCAATGTCCGCTCGGTCTGGCTTTGCTCGCGCAACGATGCGATCGGAAATCTCATTGTGATGGTGGCCGCGCTCGGCGTGTGGGGAACGGCCACCGCCTGGCCCGATCTCGCGGTCGCCGCGGTGATGGCGATGATATTCCTTACCTCGTCGGTGCAAATCCTGCGGCAGGCATGGGCCGAGTATCGCGAGGCGGCGCTGCGCAGCCCGACGGCGGCACATGGCTGATTGAGCCGCACCTGCCCGAGGCGTGGCAGGGGCGTGGGAATTCGCCTTGTATTTACCTTAAATGATGGCCCCGGGGGAACGTCCGTGGCAGCGGCGCGTTGCTGTGCATCATTCGTGCGCAGAAGGTCCCCTCCATGACAGTCAACGCGGCAATACTGATGGCGGCATTGGTGCTGTCGGGGACCGTGTTGGCGCAGAGCTCCGGGCCCTCGGCCGGTTCGGCGGGGGCCGGGCAGGCTGCCGCCAATGTCGCCACCACCGGCCAGGCGCTGAACATCGGCAAGAAGACCGGCGACAGCGGTGCGCCGGTCGAAAAGGCCGCGCGTCCGGCCGGGCCGGACCCGGCAACCCCCGGCACTACGGTCGGCGCGAGCCACCGGCAGAAGCCCGACCGGCGGCTCGAGCATTATCCGTAATCCCTCATTATCGGTAATCCCCGGGGATGCCACCGGGCCCGCGTCGGGCCGGACGGCCGCAGTCATGATACCGTCACGCCAGTTCGGCTAACCCAGCCTTTTGGGTCGAAATGCGGTGGTGGGAATGGCAATGGCGGACGGGGCACGGGTCCTGGGCATGGACAGGCAGGTCGCCAGCGTTCTGCTCGTCCTCGCCGTCGCCCAAGTGTTCGGGTGGGGGACCCTCGGCCTGCCGGCCATCTCCGGCCACCAGATTGCCGCCGATCTGCAGGTCCCGCTCCCGCTGGTGTTTGCCGGCACCTCGACCTTCTACGTGACAATGGGCCTGTGCGGGCCGCTGCTCGCCGGGCCATTCCGACGCGTCGGCGCGCGGCGTGTCATGATGATCGGCAGCGCGGTCGCCGCACTCGGCTTCGTCGTGCTGGCCTGCGCCCGCGAGGCGGTGCTGTATTTCGGCAATCCTCGGTGCCGCCGGCAGCGCCGCGCTGAGCACGGCCGCCTACATCATGCTGAATGAGGTGGCCGGGCGGAACGCGAAAGGCGCGATCGGCGCCCTGATGCTGGTCACCGGATTGTCCAGCAGCATATTCTGGCCGACGACAGGGTTCCTCACAGCGGCGATCGGCTGGCACGGGACCTGTCTGGTCTATGCAGCTGCGATGCCGCTGGTCTGCCTGCCGCTTTACACGTTCGGGCTGCCGCGCCGTTCGGTCGACGACGCCGAAACCGCGCCGTCATCGCACCGTTTGGCCGCGCCGCCGCCGGCCAGGAGCACGTTTTTTCTGGTGGTGGCGGCGATTGCGCTGAACGCGTTCGTCAGTTTCGGCTTCAGCGCGGTGCTGGTGGAACTCCTGAAGGCGCAGGGATTGTCGGCGGCGGAGGCGATCGCGTTCGGCTCGACGCTCGGCATCGTGCAGGTATCGGCGCGCGCGATCGATTTCCTCGGCGGCCGCCGCTGGGACGGCATCACCACGGGGCTGGTCGCCGGCGCGCTGCTGCCGGTCGCGATGCTGATCCTGATCGCCGGCCACGGCAGCCATTGGGCGATTGCGGCTTTCATCCTGATCTACGGTCTTGGCAGCGGCGCGCTCGCGGTCGCTCGCGCGACCATCCCGCTGGCGTTCTATGACAAGAGCGAATTCGCCAAGGCGACGTCGCATATCGCGCTGCCGCTGAACCTGATCTCGGCGGCGTCGCCGCCGACGCTCGCCTATCTGCTGACGCGGTTCGGCGGCAACGCCGTGCTCGAGCTCGCGATCGCCTGTTCGGCCGGCGCGCTGGTGCTGCTCGCCATCCTCGGCCGCCGCCGGCCGGTGCTCGCGATCACCGCGGCCTCATGACGGCGCGACGATCCGCAGGACGGTGTCGGGCATGGTTCTTGCTCCGCAGGAGCTGTGCGATCGCGTGACGCGTGGGGTTGCCATGACCCAAAAGACAATCGGCTTTGTCGGTTTCGGAGAAGCGGCCCAGTGCTTCGCGGCTCACCTGGCGGGGAAGGGCGTTACACCGCCGCTGGTGTTTTGCGAGGGAAGGAGCAATCATCCACCGTATTCGGAAGCGTTCCGCAATATCGCCGCCGCGCACGGAGTCGAGCTGGTGGATAGCCTTCGCGAGTTAATGGCGCGCGCCGACATCGTGTTCTCCGCGGTCGTGGTCGCGACCGCCATACCGGTCGGCCAATCGATTGCCGCGTTGGTCCGGCCGGGGATGCTGGTGGTCGACGTCAACGCGTCGACGCCCAAGGCCAAGCGGCTGACCGGCGATGCCGTTGCGGCGAACGGCGGTGCCTTCGTCGATGCCAACCTGATGGGCGCGGTCAGCATCTATGGCGCGGCGGTGCCGCTGTACTGCTCAGGCGATGGCGCCGCGCGCTTCGCCGAATTGTTTGCGCCGTTGGGCTTCACCGTCGAGCTCGCTGGCCTGGAGGCTGGCACCGCCGCGGCGGTGAAGATGCTGCGCAGCGTGGTGACCAAGGGCATGGAGGCGCTGATCGTGGAGGCGCTGACCGCCGCCTCGCTGGCGGGCGTGCGCAGCGAGGCGCTGCGTGGCATTTGCGAACCGATGGATGCGACGCGCTACAGCAAATTCGTCGACATGTGCGTGCGCACCGACGTGCTGCACGCCGAGCGCCGCGCGGTCGAGATGGATGGCGTCGCGGAGGGGCTGCGCGAGATCGGCCTGCAGCCGATCATGACCGAAGCAACCGCCGCGCGGCTCAGGACGTCGGCGAAGCTCGGCCTGCGTGATGATTTCGCGGCGCGCGCGGCCTACAGCGCCGATGACGTGCTCGATGCCTATGCGGCGCGCACCGCCGAGTTGCCGCATCCGTAGTCGCTTCGCTCTGCCGATGCTACGTAGCAAACGGCCGGCGCTGTCGTCGTGACGGCGCCGGCCCGATTGATCGCGTGGCTTGGCTCAGTAGACCAGTCCGGTGCCCGGCGGCTTCTCCAGCGCTGCGGCGAGCGAACGATATTCGTCGCTGTTGGTGCCGGCGAGCTGGGCGATGCGGTTCAAGTGGTATTGCGCCTGATCGCGGTTGCCCTGTTCGACCTGCCAGAGGCCGTAATACTGCCAGGTGCGCACATGGGCCGGGTCGGCCTTGAGCGCGCGCTCGTACCAGACCTGCGAGACCTTGTAGTCGCCGAGCTTGCGATAGGAATAGCCGATCAGGTTGGCGACGTCGGCACGGTCGTCCTGGCCGAGCGCCTTCAGCTGCTCGATCGCGGCGGTATAGTCGTGCTTGTCGTAAATCGTGGCATAGGCCGCGTGATAGCCGGCCAGGAACTTCTGATCGTCGATCGCGGAGCTCTTGTCCTTCTTCGCCTTCTTGCCCTTGCTGCCGCTGTCGGAAGCCGGCGGGGAGGGATTTTCGCCGCCTGCGGCGTAGGCCGAGATGACCGGCCCGGCGGCGAGGGTCATCGAGAGCACTGCGAGGCCCAAAAACTTCCAAAGAAACTTCGGCGACTTGCTCATTCCTGGTTGCTCCTGATCGTTCCTGATCGTGCTCGGTAATCCTACACCCAAGCCTGATAACTTGAACACCCGAGGGTGCAGAACATTCCCGCCCGGTCCCACGATTGGGTGATCCTCGCAATCGGCCGGCAGGGGCGGCCAACATGACCAAGATGTCATTCACATGAATGAATACCGTCAGCGTCCTTCAGAACGGGTTCAGTGCGCGGCCCATAAGGTCACGTGCATTGATCGGTGAGGCCGACCATCCGGCCGGAGACCTCTCGATCCCGCAGAGGAGACCACCATGCTGAAGACGATTTCCGCCGCGCTGCTCGCCATGTCCGTGATCGCAGCGCCCGCGCTCGCCGCCGAGGCCGGCAAGACTGCTGCTCCCGCGCCGGCGACCACGACCGCCCCGGCGACCAAGGCCGCCCCCGTCATCAAGAGCGAGCAGCTGCCGTCGAAGGTGCGCAACGCCAACGCCACGATGCACCACAAGCACTATCGCCATCACCGCCACCACAAGCACATGGGCATGCTGAAGGTGAAGGCGCCGAAGCATGCGACCAAGCACATCCATGCGAAGGTCGCGACCAAGCACGTCGCGCCGGCCAAGCGCGGCTGATCAAGCGCGGCTGAGCCTGATCCGAAGGGCGTCGTTCGATCCACATTGCCCCGCTGCGCCCTTGGGATGCAGAACCGGCCCGTCCGTCCATTGCTTCCCCAATGGCGGCGGGCCGGAGTGCGTCGGGGCTTCGGTTGCGAGGCTGGGCGCCGGCTCGGCAGGAACAACCGAGTTGCGAATTCCCCGCCTGGCGGTTTATGAGACCCGGCCGGGGACCCATGAAACAGCGTCGTTTGCGGACTTCATCAAAACTGGCGGCGATCCTGCTGCTCTCGATGCCGCTTGCCGGCTGCCTCACCAGCGATGACGGCGGCGGCTCGACCACCTTTACCGACGATCGCGGCGTCGCCAACCAGCCGTTTCCGGACCGGTACCGCGACCAGATCCTGGCCTTCATGCGGACGTACCTGAACAATCCGGTTGGGGTCCGCGAAGCCGGGATCGCCGAGCCGGTGCAGCGCACGGTCGGCGGCCGGCTGCGCTACGTGGTGTGCCTGCGCTACAGCGCGAAGGATACCGACGGCAATTACCGCCCGGCCCGGGAGCGCGGCGTCCTGTTCGTCGACGGCCGGCTCGACCGCATCCTCGACAATGCCGCCGAGGCCTGTGCCGGCGCGTCCTACGCGGCATTTCCCGATCTGGAAAAAATGTCGCGCTAGGCATGATCCGGAAAAGTGCGAAGCGTTCCCTCGCGACAAACGCGTAGCGTTTGCGCGGAGATCATGCCCAGACAAGGAGCCAAGGCGCGATCTGATCGCGCTTTGGGACGCGGCGGGTCGTCGCAGCCGCAGGCCTGATCAACTCGTTAGCGAACTCCGATCACTTTTCGGGGAGCGCTGAACTTCAACTTAGCTGTTTGCGACTTACATACAGCCGAAATGCGGCTGCTTAACCGGTGAAAAAACCTTCTGTGGCAAGGAACAAACGGGCGTTGTTGCGACCCTGTCACAGCTCGGAAACATCACAGGTCAGGCATTGCCCCAAAGCAACCTAATTGGCGTCACGTTGTTTGGCTTAACAGCGCAGCGTTCGTAACGGGGATCAGAGATGAAGAGGTTTTTGCTCGGCACAGTCGCGCTGGCCGCCCTTGCGGGCCCGGCATTTGCGGCTGACATGCCGGCCCGCACCTATACCAAGGCACCGCCGCCCTATACCGCCCCGGCGCTCGTCTACAACTGGACCGGCTTCTATATCGGCGGCCATGTCGGCGGCGCGTTCACCGACGGCACCAATCTGATGGGCAGCGACGCGCGCTTCATGGGTGGCGTGCAGGGCGGCTTCGACTATCAGTTCGCGCCCAACTGGGTGATGGGCATCGAGGCGCAGTACTCCTGGCTGCCGAGCTCCTCGAACAATGGCCTGACGTTCCCTGCCGGAACGGTCGTGACCGGCAATACCGACCAGCTCGGTTCGGTGACCGGCCGCCTCGGCTACACCTGGGGTCCGGCGCTACTCTACGCCAAGGGCGGTTACGCCTGGCGCGACAACAACAACATCACGGCGTCGGTCGGCGGCGTGCCGGCAGCCTTCACCACCGATGGCGGTCACAAGGACGGCTACACGGTCGGCGCGGGCCTCGAATACATGTTCGCCCCGAACTGGTCGGCGAAGGCCGAGTACCAGTATTACAATTTCGGCAAGACCACCTTCACCAGCGGTCCGGCCGACATTGTCGGCGCGAGCTTCCGGAACGACGAACATACCGTCAAGCTCGGGGTCAACTACCGCTTCGGCTGGGGCGGTCCGGTGGGCTCCCGCTACTGATCCGTCATCGTATCATCGAGATCGAAAGGCCGGCCTTCGGGTCGGCCTTTTTCGTTGGCCTGCCGCGTACCCGCGCTCCCACATTCACCCGATGTTCAGCCCGTGCAATGCAAAAAATAATTCCTGCATTGCACGGAACTTTCATCGTGATGCGCTATTGTGGGATCGCCGGGCTGGTGGACAAACGAACATGCGTAGCTTTGCGTTAGGGCTGATCATCTCTGCGGTCTCCGTGCCGTGCTTTGCCCAGACCATCCTCAAATCCGAACCCTTGGCGCTTGCGCCTTACGAGGTCGTGTTCGTGCAGGACGCCTCCTGCACGGCCGGCAAGGTGCTCAAGGTGACCGGGTCGATCCGCGGTCTGCATCGGCGGAAAATCTGCGTCTCGCTCGCCGCCGAACAGGCGTCGCTGGCGACGGCGACGCCGTAACGGCAGCACGACGGCCGCATCGGCATCCGGTCCGCCTAGGCGCACCGGACGACCCACTGTCCCTCAGTTCAACCGCGGCTCCAGACGCGCTTCGCGATCGGCATCGGCCTTGTTCTTGACCGGGTCCTCGTTCGGCTCGGGCTGGCACGGCCGGATTTCGTAGTCATTGTCCAGCACCGGGCGGAGCGAGGACTTCTCCTCCTCGGAGACGGTATCCACCACCAGGCCCGACTTCCGGGCAAGCTTCCAGACGTCGTCCTCGGTCGGGTAGGCCTTGCTCAGCTTGGCGTCTTGATAGAACAGCGCGTACGGCATTCGTCGTTTCCCCAAACAACCGACAACGCCAAGGCCCGTCCCGGGTTTCACACGAGATCGCCGTTCCGATCACGGAACCGTGAGCTAGATTCGGGCAAGCATCTGAAAACATGAGTCATTTCGGACCTTTTGCCGGAGGGGCCTGAGTCCTTAATGAGCGGTAAACCCCGGAAAAAAGAATCCCCGGGACTCCCCGGGTAGAATCGCCGGATGCTCCGAGCCATGAGAGCGATCCACCAGCCCCCCTACGAACGCGTGCAGCTCGCGCTTGCGGTTGTGCTGCTCGCAGCCTGTGCCGCCAACGTGGCGCTGGTCTGGTCGTGGCTTTAGGGAAACTTGGCTCCGGCCAAAACCTGTATGTAGTGGCCCACGCGAAAACGCCGTGGCCACGCGACCCCGGCACCGATTGACGGGCCGGCCATTCCTTCCATCATTGCCAGCAGAACAAGTGCCCGCCGCGGCCTGCGCGGACGGGCCGCGATCGGGGTGGAGCTGTCATGATCGAGATGCTGAAGGAACGGGTCAATTGCGACGCCGGGCTGGTGCGGCGCGGCCGTTACGTCACCACGACATTCCTGCTCGAGATTGGCAAGGCCGCCTGGCTGATTGCGATCCATGAGGGCCGCATCGTCGCGGTGACGAAGGGCCCGTTCGTGATGCCGTCGTCGTCCTTTGCGCTGCGCACCTCGGACGAGGAATGGGACCGGTTCTGTGAAAAGCGGCCGCCGCCGGGCTCCAACGACCTGATGGCACTGATCAAGCGCCGCGTGCTGAAGGCCGAGGGCGAGCTGCAGATCTTCATGGCGAACCTGCGTTACTTCAAGGAGGCGCTCGGCAAGCTGCGCCGCGAGGGAGCCGCCGCATGAGCGCCAAATTCGAACCGATCACCGGCCGCTACATGCATCTCGAACTGTCAGGCCGGGCGCACCGCGTCTATGTCGAGGAGGCCGGCGCGGGCACGCCGCTGCTCTGCCTGCACACCGCGGGCGCCGACGGGCGGCAATATCGCGGCCTGATGAACGATGTCAGCGTTACGCGCAACCATCGCGTCATCGCCTTCGACATGCCCTGGCACGGCAAGTCGTCGCCGCCCCAGGGCTGGCACGACGAGGAGTACCAGCTCACCTCGGCGCAATACACGGCGATGATCCTGGCCGTGATGGAGGCGCTCGATCTCGACCGGCCGATCGTGATCGGCTGCTCGATCGGCGGCCGGATCGCGCTGCATCTCGCGCTCGAGCATCCCGAACGCTTCCGCGCGATCATCGGCCTGCAGGCCGGCGCGCATGTCGATCCCTATTACGACCTGAACTTCCTGCACCGGCCGGACGTGCATGGCGGCGAGGTCGCGGCCGCCATCGTCTCGGGCCTGGTCGGACCGGACGCGCCCGGCAAAGAGCGGTGGGAGACACTGTGGCACTACATGCAGGGCGGCCCCGGCGTGTTCAAGGGCGATCTCTATTTCTACAAGATCGACGGCGACATCCGCGCCCGCGTCGCCGAGATCGACACCAGACGCTGCCCGCTGTTCCTGCTGTCGGGCGAGTACGACTATTCCTGCACGCCGGAGGAGACGCTGGCGGTGGCGAACAGCATTGCCGGCAGTGAGGCCACCATCATGAAGGGCCTCGGGCATTTCCCGATGAGCGAGAACCCGGGCGAGTTCTTGAAGCATCTGCTGCCGGTGCTGGAGAAGATCGGCGGCGGCTAGAGCGTTTTCAAGCGAAGTGGATACGGGTTCGCGCTCAGAAAACGCGTCAGAACAAGAGTCGCCACTCTCGACCTCGTAGGGCGCGGTGTGACAGACTGCGTCATCGCACGAAAAGGTTACGCGGGAGGTCTCCATGCTTCCGAAGGCTGAAGCGGCATATTTCGCGATTGCCGATATTTCCGGCTATACCAACTTCCTCGCGGCGGTCGAGCTTGACCATGCGCAGGACATCATCGCCGATTTCATGGACGTGGTGGTGAAAGGGCTGCGCCCGCCGTTTCGCCTCGCCAAGTTCGAGGGCGACGCGGCGTTCGTCTACTCGACCGGGACAATTGACGGCTCGCTGCTGCAGGACGCGATCGAGGGCGCCTATTTCAAGTTCAGGCGGCGCCTGCGCGACGTTCGCCAGGCCTCGACCTGCGAGTGCAAGGCCTGCGTCGCGATGGGCGATCTCGATTTCAAATTCGTCGTGCATCATGGCGAGATGGTGAAGCAGAAGATGGGCGGCAGGGAAGAGCTCGCCGGGCGCGACGTCATTCTGGTCCACCGGCTGCTCAAGAACACGGTTGGCGAGAAGGTTGGCGGGCATGCCTACGCGCTCTACAGCGACGCAGCGATCCGCGCCATGGGCGTCGACCCGGTGGCACAAGGTCTGATCCCGCATCAGGAAACCATCGACATCATCGGCGATGTGACGCTGTGGGTGCGCGATCTCGAGGCGGCGTGGCGGCAGGACGACGCGCAAACGCGGCTGGAGGTGACGCGCGAAGACGCCTACGCGATACTGGAGTTCGACATCGCCGCGCCGCGGCAGACAGTGTGGGAGTTCATCACCGTGCCCGGGCAATGGCGGAAATGGTGGGACGCCGACGACATCGTCGAGGAGTCAGGCAAGGGGCGACGCGGTGTCGGCACCAAAAATCATTGCGCGCACGGCAACCATACCAACGTCGAGGAGACGCTCGACTGGCGTCCGGTCGACTACTTCACGGTCGGCATCACGCTGCCGGTGCCCGGAGCGCCGCGCATCATCATGACCCGGGCCGTTCTCGACGGCCCAGACGGAACGTCGCGTTTCGAGCTGCGGATCGCCAAGCCGAAGCCGAAGGACCGGGCGTTCCTCGATGGCGCCGCGGCCAAATTCGCCGAACGGATGACCCAGGCCGTGGCCGGCCTCCGATCGATGGTGGAAGGCAAGCAGCCTGCCGTTGACGCTGTGGAGGAGCCGACGCTGGCGCGATCGAGCGGACGCTTCCTGAGCGAGCCGGTGAAACCGGGCGCGCGCGGCTGAAGGTCAGCGAACGATTCGGAGATCAAAGGGAGGCGGTTACTTGCCGGAGCGCGGCAGCTCGCTGTTGTCGCGGATCGCGGCGCGGACCTTGGCCATGGTCGTGGTGCAGTATTCCTCGCGCTCCCTGAGGAAACGCTGCTGCTGCGCGCGGAAATTGGCAACACGCTCCCGCACCTCGGATCCGAAGTCGCCGCTGATGTCGAGCTTGGCAAATTGCGGCGGCTGCGCCGGCGGCGGCGGGACTTCGACGACGGTCACCGTCAAAGGCGGCGGCGCGGGGGGCAGCCCCTCGAGCACGGTCGGCACCGGAAGCGGCGGCGGCATGACCACCCTTTGGGCCTCTGCCGCAGGCTTGATCTCCAAGGCCGGCTTTGCCTCCAAGGCGGGCTTTGGCTCAAAGACTGGCTTTGTCTCAAAGACTGGCTTTGCCTCAAACGCTGCCTCGACCACGGCCGCGGTGGCGGGCAGCGGGGCAGGCGCTGGCGGCACGGCGGTCCGCGGGGCAGGCGCCGGCAGCTCGGCGTCGGGCAGCTTGCCCTTCACCGACTGTACGAAAGCCATTGTCTGCGCGATCAGGAGATCGCGTTCCTTCATCCACTTCATGGCGCACCTTGAGCGGGCGGATTGCATCAGAGCAACCCCGCGGAAGCAAGCACTCGCGATCATGATGGTTGACGAAGACGCCTGTTTTGCAGGCACGGTGACAAAATTGTGACGTGCCAGGGCGCGAGGACGGTTAGCGCTGACGGGGATTGGTGTTCGGGACGAACGGGGTACCGACGATCCGGACCGCCGTCTGGGCCGGTGCCTGGCTTGGGACCGGCGCCTGATTCGCGGCCGGCCGGGGCGTGGCGTTGGCCGGCGCGGGCGCCGGATCGAGCACGGCGACGATGCCGGCGGCGGCCACGCTCAGCAGCGTGAAGCCGCCCAGAAGCATCAAATTGCGGTTGGTTTCGTGCACCCACATGCGGGGAAAATCGCCCAAGGGGGCATAATGTTCCGAACAAATCCTCAAGTGCTTTCGCGCGGTTTGGCCTCGAGCTTGAGAAAGTGCGGCAGGAGCAGACCTGAAAGCTCAAGTCGCGAGTCCACCGGCCCGGTGTGCCGGCGGGAGCGGGCGGGTTCTGCCTAGTGAGCCATCGCCTCGACAGGTGCGGGTTCGGTGCCGCGGGCCTCGATCAGGTCGGCGTAGCGGCCATACTCCTCGGCCATTTCGAGCAATTTTTCACGCACCGCGGCGTCGGTGACCTGGCGGGCCAGCCGTCGCGCCTGATCGGACTGGAAACGATAATGGGCTGTGTCGGACATCGTAGGCTCCTCACACATGTGTAAGGGCCGTCCGGCAAAGGTTCATCAAGACGTCATTCAAGGGACGTCATTCAAGGGAAGACGTCATTGAAGGGCAGGCGCTATTGAAGGGTGTTGGACCGATCGGTCGATGTAGCCGCGACCGGATGGCCGGCCTTGTCCTCGCGGACCTCGACCTCGAACCAACCCATCTCCTTCAGCTCGCGCGCCTTCTTCTCGGCCGCGTCTTCGCTGTCGCGCTTCAGCACGATTTGGCTGGTGCCATCCCGGGCAAGGATCAAATAGGTCATTGGCTGAGTCCCATCCCACATTCTGCATACCGCGTTTTGGGCTGCAAGGACAGAAACAAGGCAAGGGATGGGTGATCCTACGGGGATGATCCCACGATTCCTGCCAAGGCACAGGGCGTCCGGCTGTTCCCGACGGCTGTCGATATCGGCCTGCTACGCCGGATGATCGCCGACATCCGAGACGCGCTTGAGACCAGCGGAGCTTGACTGGCGAGCTGTCCGCCACTGGCTTCCAGTGGCAGGTGTACAAGTTGCGGTTCGTAAAAGCGCACTTAGATGACGGACATCATCCTGCTTTGCTTGCGAGCCTGCCGAGCAAGGCTCGTTCGATGAGTCGCCGCTGTCTTGCGTGTTCCCGCAAGTGCCGTCGGTGATGCGAGGCATCTGGTGGAAACCGGAAGACTACGGCTTCCGTTAAACGTTGTGGGTAATCCAACTGAGGCTCTTTGATTGAGCCGCAAATACATGCTCGGCTTGGATCAAGGACAATGCGCGGCGCAAGCTGTGTAGATCTGGATGGAGGACTCGATGCCCAGGCACTTCGGTTTGAAGGCAACATCGGCGGCAGGACGGTCGGCATTCACGGGATCATCAAGAGATTTGCAGCAGCGGACCGCGCCGGCATCTGCGTCGAAGAATCGTGCTTCGGTCAATTCGCCGGCGTCAAAGCCCGCTTCGCCATGCTCGGAGCTGCCGTATTCCCCTACGAGCTGGCGGGGCTGCTGCGGTCGACGGTCGATCTCGGCCGACTGAAGCTGCGCGCGACGAGGCGTGGCTGACCAGTCTTCATAGTTCGGACGGCTCGTGCTTCTTGTCGCGCTTCAGATCCAGGCGATCGACGCGTTCATCGATCAGTCGATTCAATCTCTCGTTCCGCAGCGTATCCTTCCTGTACAGCCCGCCATGCAGGCGATAGGCGACCAGGAGCAGGACCACAGCAACGCCGACGAGATAGTAGGACCAGTCCATCATCAGAACCGCGCCAAGCAGTGTCCATTGTGAAACAGCAAGTCTCGGCAACTGTGCCAGGCAGCGCTAACGGCGGCTCGCCAGCATCACCGCAAGGTCAGCTCAATTGGCGCCCGCGAGGATGAACAGATTGTTGTAGACGGGTAGTGCGATAAGGGCGACCACATAAGCCACTTGGCGTTCGCTGTTGCCGTGCCAGAGCAACCATATCACGAGGTAGGTTAGGCCCAGTTTGGCAATAAGCCACCATTCACCCAGCCACTCCTGGGTGAGCCACATGAACGGGTTCAGTTCGCCCATTCCCCGCTGCAAGATCTCGTTGGTGGTGATCAGATCCGAGTAGCCCATCAGCAGGGCGCAGACCAGCAGCATTGCCTTCAGCAACGACGTCCTCGCCCGCAACTGCTTTTCCGTCATCCGGTGCCTGCCCGAAATCCGCTTGTGGCTCCCTGTGCCGCAATTTTGCGGGATGTTTTCGGCGCGTGCAAGCCTCCACGACCCGGTTGTCCAACGCCCCGCGCTCCAACGCAGCCACGTCAGGGATCCCGTACCGAGGCACGGTCAACTGACCCGTCTCGTTGATTTCGTGAAAAACTGGTGCCGGCTGAGTGCTCCACACAGTTTAGCCGACAGGAAAACGCTGGCATTATTAGCTTTGGAGCTTGGTCCGAACCGGAGAATCCCACAACTGCGAGGCGGCCAAAGCCACGGCGGCGGTAGGGCTGGGCCTTCAGTACACAATTCGTTCTCGTTTTGCGGTCTGTTCCCGTCGCCCTCGGGGTGCTGTCTGTATTTGAGCCCCGTGTCCTAGTTTGAATTTGAGAGTGGCCTACTTTCGATTTTGTTGCGTCCGCCGCAAAGCGGATCGCCCCATAAGCACGAAAACCAACACGATGGTCAGAAGACCAAAAATCGATTGTGTGTTAGCGGCGAACTCGCCGAATGAGCTACCGTCCTTCGGAAGGATGCTTGCAAACGCGCATATGGCGAAACTCATGCCGCAAGAGAACTTGAGCCTGTCGATCCCCTTGATGTAGTCGGGTTCCTCTAACGTTAAGCCCCCAGGGCCGCCTTAGTTGGCGTTGTCCCTGATCTTGCCCTTACCTTCGCAGGCCGCGCATTTGACCGGATAGATTCTGTGACCCGGCTGCACCGCCTGCGTAATCGGCTGGACGCCCGTGCCATTGCAGGCCGGGCAGATACGCTCTTTGATTTTCGGCTGCATGTTGAGCCTTTCTGGCCGCGCCTCAATTGGGCGAATCGAAAGGGGCCGCTCCACGCGCGGCCCCTTGCCGGTTTAGTTTCGAAAATCTGTTCGGGATGAAAAGCTAGCCCCGGCAAGGTCTAGGTTAGAGTTTTCAACAACATTGTTGGATTCCGGAAGACTACGGTGTTTCGCTATTGGAACCCTCCCGGAACCCGATATCACCCGCTCGCGTTAACTGACTGCCTCTCGCGTAATGCACAGGAGGAGGTTGGCATGATGGAGCATCCCAATCTTGATTCGTATGCAGTTCGAGCGCGCATCTGTCTTGGCTTTGCGATCATTGGAGCGGTGCTATTCGCCGCCGTAATGCTCACTGGCATACGATAAAGGCCGTCTCAGTTGGCGGCGTCTCCCCGCTCAGATTTTCGGCGCAGCACCGGCCCGATCGAAGACCGGCGTCTCTTCTTCGTCGTCAGGTGCAGCACCGGTCGGCGTATCTTCTGTCGCGTGTCGCAACAACTCGGTGTCAGCGTCGAGCCCGTCAACGGTTTCGTTTGCCTGACTGCCCGAGTCGCGCCGCCGAGCGGGAACCTGTGCCGCGCCGGAACCAGTAATGGCATCAATTGCGCTCGACCGACGTGGCGTCCAATTCTTCCGTGTCATTGGAACCTCCGTGACGAGTCAATCTTTTCGCTCGCTCCAGGTTCCGCTCAGCAGGTCTAGTCAAACCCGGCACGCAATGCCCGGCTATTTTTTTGCGTTGCATCCCAACCGGAGTTATCCGGCCATCCACCGTCGCGTGAGCGGCGGCCTTTACACCTATCAACAACAGAAAATGAAAATGATTTTGAACGACAAAGACGATTGCGTTGAATCGATCGCTGGATCACTTGAACGAACCGCCGCTTGGCGCAGAACACTGGTTGTCAAATTTCCGGACGGATCCGCGCAATCTGTGGGCCGCAGATGCGCTCGAAACGCTTGCTGTAGCCGCAGCTGATCTTACCGACGAACAATGGCACGAGCTGCAGCCCCACTTTGGCGGTTGGGCCTCAGAGACGTGGCGAAACGCATTGAGCCAATCCGCAAGGGTTTTCGGGTTTCAGCATCGCTCCGTGAACTTCAACTACTTCTTGAAAATTCTACTGCAAAATCTCACGCCAGAGAGTGTTGCCGCCTGATGGTCGTTGCCCAGTCGGATATTGCTCAACTGTTCGAAGACATGAATTTCGCGGAGATCGAGATTCATACGCTGGCTGACGGCTTAATCAATGAAATGCATATTGGTGTTAAGGGCACCATGACCGCACTATTCCTGAAGGGGCTCGCTCAGAAGGTTAGGCGCGGACTCGCGGGAGCTGTCCGGGCAGGCAGGAATCCCGGTGGCGATTTATACGGATAAGGGCGTAGTGTCGGCTAAACTGGTGGTGCCGGCTGAGGGGATTGAACCCCCGACCTTCAGTTTACAAAACTGCTGCTCTACCGCTGAGCTAAGCCGGCGACATGGGTATGATTTGCGCGCTCGCATAGCAGACTTGGTGCGCCGGGGCCAGAACCTGAAGGCCAGAACCCGGGAGATCCGGATCGACCCTTCGCCCCCACCGGCCAGGCGGCAAAAAGGCGGCCCGAAGGCCGCCTTTTGCGCATCAGCGGTACGCCTGAGCTACTGGCAGGGATGTCGCAGGCCGTCGCCGCCGCGGAACCAGGTGCCGGGGGTGCAGACAAAGCCGTTCTGCCGGGCATATTCCTCGCCGCCGATCGGGGTGCGGGCATAATCGGGGCCGCCGAACGGGGCGGTCGCGATTGCAGCCGCCGTGCCGACCGCGCCGCCAACCACACCGGCCGCGACGCCGGCGGGGCCGGGGTCATAGCGGTTGTAGCTGCCCTGCCAGTCGCGGTCCCGCCGATAGGTGTGGTGGCGATAGGCGGTGCGCGTGGTGCCGGGCGTCATCGTCTGGCATCGGGCATCGGGATCGTCATTCGAGCAGCGCGCGGCGGTACCGATGGTCTGCTGCGCCATCGCGGAGCCGGCCAAGGTCGTAGCGAGCAGGGCTGCTGCGCCAACGATGGCGCCGCGCATCTTGAGCTGTGTCATGCAAGGTCTCCTCTCGTCGTTGTGCCGAGCTAATCTCGCCGTGCCGCGACCGTTCCGACGCGGCCTTGCCCTGCGTTCAAACCGGTGTGAAGTTCCGTAACTCTCGCGCATGATGTGTTCCGGATGATGCTGTCTTGACGAGAATTGCATGCACACCAGCGACATCGACTACGCCGCCGGCGACGCCAATTTGCGCGGCTATCTTGCGTTCAAGGACCGCGGCGCAAAGCGTCCCGGCGTGCTGGTATTCCACGAGGGGCTCGGGCTCGGCGATTTCGCGATGGAGCGGGCACGCAGGCTTGCCGAGCATGGCTATGTGGCGTTCGCCGCCGACATGTTCGGC
Source organism: Bradyrhizobium sp. USDA3010 (assembly GCF_056429065.1). NCBI lineage: Bacteria > Pseudomonadati > Pseudomonadota > Alphaproteobacteria > Hyphomicrobiales > Nitrobacteraceae > Bradyrhizobium > Bradyrhizobium sp. USDA3010. The sequence continues at coordinate 32,347 of NZ_JBWJZD010000027.1, read as the reverse complement.
GAGCGGCGGCAGGCCGCCGATCTGCAGCAGGCAATGACGCTGATCGGTCATTTGCGCTCCGATCCCGCCACGCTCCGCGCACGGGCCCGTGCCGCGCTCGCGACACTCACGGCATTGCCCGAGGTCGATGCTACCCGTTGCGCGGCGTTCGGCTTCTGCTTCGGCGGCACGGTCGTGCTCGAGCTCGCGCGCGACGGCGCCGACCTCAAGGCCGTCGTCAGCTTCCACGGCGTGCTCTCGACCACGCAGCCTGCGGCGGCGGGTGCGGTGAGGGCGAGCGTGCTGGTCCTGACCGGGGCCGACGATCCGTTGGCGCCTTCCGACCAGGTCGCGGCGTTCGAGAACGAGGTGCGCGCCGGCAAGGTTGCCGACTGGCAAGTGATCAGCTACGGCAACACGCTGCACGGCTTTACCAACCCGACCGCCGACGGTTCGATCATGAAGTCGGCGCTCTACGACGCGCGGGCCGACCGCCGCTCCTGGGCGGCGATGCAAGGCCTGTTCGACGAGGTGCTGGCTTGACGAGCTGCCGGCCTGACAAGATCGGCGATGTGGTGTTTGATCTGCCGTCACGCGCCGGCGCGGGGGATTGATGTTCGGAATCTTGAGTCTTGGCTTTCTGCTCGGCATGCAGCATGCGCTGGAGCCGGATCACATCGCGGCGGTATCGAGCATCGCGGCGCGGCGCAGCCATGTCGGTGATATCGTCAAGCACGGCCTGACCTGGGGCCTCGGCCACACGCTCACGCTGTTCGTCTTTGCCGGTGCTGCGATCCTGCTCGGGCGCGCGATCCCCGAGACGGTATCGCAGCCGATCGAGACCGCGGTCGGCGTCATGCTGGTCGGCCTCGGCGCGCATGTGTGGTGGCGGCTGTGGCGCGACCGCGTGCACTTCCACACCCATTCGCATGGCGACGGCATGACGCATTTCCACGCCCACAGCCACGCCGGCGAAACCGTGGCGCTTGCGTCCACCAGCCCGCACGTCCGCGCGGCGCACAGCCACGCCCACCGCTTCCGCTGGCGCACGCTGCTGGTCGGCCTGATGCACGGCATGGCGGGCTCCGCGGCGCTGTTGGTGCTGACGGTGTCGCAGGCCCCGAACCCGGTGATCGGGCTCGGCTATGTCGCGCTGTTCGGCGTCGGATCGATGATCGGGATGGGCGTGCTGTCCAGTGTGATCGCGGTGCCGCTCGCGGCCTCCGCACGCTGGCTGACCTGGGCCAATCGCGGCCTGCAAATGGCGGTCGGCGCTGTCACGATTGCGATCGGCGTCCACTCGATCATCGAGAACGCGTTCACCTGACGCATACGCGCCCAGAGCCGCCGTTAACGATTCCTGAGCCCGCACGGCCGCATTGACCGGATGCCGATGCTTGCGCGTTAGGCTTACCGCCAGTTTGGCCCGCGGCCTTAACCCTTCCGCCAAGCCGTTGGATTAGGCTGCGGGTGGAACAATTCGGGACGCTGGGTGAACATGCGCGGAAGTCTTGCGCTGGCGATATTGGCTGCGATGACCTCGACGGCGCTGGCCGGCGGCGGTTTCGACATCGTCGTGCCCAATCGCCCCGGCGTGCCCATTATTATCAATGGCGTCGACGCCTCCTACGCCGTGGTCGAAAGCGCGATGGGGCTCGCCCGCAACGACTCGATGGTGCCGACCGTCTATGGCGGCCGCCCGATCGATCCCCAGCCGAATGTCGGCCATTATTATCCGAGCCTCGGTCGCATGCCGGGTTACGGCCGCCTCGAGATCGAGCCACCGGCCAACCGCCGCCTGCCGCAGCCGGCCGAGAGTTATCATCAATCGTGGGGGGCGCAATCCGCGCCGCTCCCGGCGCAGTCCAACGTGCCGGTCGATCCGCCGCCGGTGATCTACGCGCCGCAGTTCAACGGGCCGCGGCCGCTGCCCGGACCGGTCCCGCGGCCACCGCGTCCCCGAGGACCCTAAACCAACTGCCCCAAATCAACAGCCCCTCGCGGGGCGCCTTCATAGCCACCAAGAGCTAACGCGACGAACAGAGAGACCATCAGGAGAGAGTAATGCGTCAAATGATCAAAGGACTGATTGCGGCCGTGGCCGTCATGGTGACCGCGCCCGCAATGGCGTGCGGTTTCAACCCTTGCGGCTATTCCGCGCCCGTCGTGAATTACGGCTGCGGCGGCTGCGGTGGCTACGGCTACGGCTACGGCTATGGCGGTTACGGCGCGGTCGAACGCCTGCCTGACCCGGATGCGGCCTACCCCGACGCAGCGCAGCAGTACTATTACGTCAACCAGGGACCGAGCTACACCGGCCCGGGCAATTGGGCGCCGCGTCCGTACTACCGCGAAGGCTATGGCCGTCCGTATTACGGCTATCGCCACTATGGCTACCGCCATCACTATCGGCCCTACCGTGCACACTACGGCTACGGCTATGCGCCGCATCGCTACGGCCATCCGGTGCTGCGCCGCTACTACTGATCCGACGATCGGTCGAAGAGATATCAGCGCCCGTTCGCGTCAAGCGAGCGGGCGTTTTCGCTCACATCAGCCCGAGCCGGCTGGCGCCGATATAGAGCGCGAGCACACAGGCGTTCGAGACGTTGAGGCTCTTGATCTCGCCGGGCATGTCGAGGCGAGCGACGACGCGGCAGGTCTCGCGCGTCAATTGCCGCAAGCCCTTGCCTTCGGCGCCGAGCACCAGCGCGAGCGGCTGCTGCAATTGAACCTTGCCGAGATCCTCGGCGCCCTCGCTGTCGAGACCGACGGTCTGGAAGCCGTGGTCGTTCAGTTCGTTCAGCGCACGCGCCAGATTCTGCACGGTGACCATAGGCACCAGCTCGAGCGCGCCGGAGGCGGACTTCGCCAGCACACCGGTGGCCTCCGGGCTGTGGCGGGCGGTGGTGACGATCGCCTTCACCGCAAACGCCGCGGCCGAGCGCAGGATGGCGCCGACATTGTGCGGATCGGTGATCTGGTCGAGCACCAGCACGATGCCCTCCTGTGCCAGCGTGTCGATGCCGGGCGAGGGCAGCGGATCGGCCTCCGCCAAAAGGCCCTGATGCACGGCATCGGGGGTGAGGCGCCGGTCTATATCGCCGGGCCGAACGATCTCCGGGGTGACGCGGGTTGCGATGTTTTCGTCGGCAAGGCGCTTGGCGGCGTTCTCGGTGAGGTAAAGCTTGCGGATCTGGCGGTCCGGGTTGGCAAGCGCGGCCGCCACCGTGTGCCAGCCATATAGAATCACCGGCCCGTCGGAACCGGATTCGCGCTCCCGCCGGGCCGGCGGCCGGCCGAATTTCGGCCCTTTTTGGAAGGGTTTACCGCCCTTGCCTCGGAAATTGGGTTTGCGGTCGCGATCGCTCATGTGAGGCTTGTGTCACGGCTCCCGATTATTGGCAATTTACACAGCGTTTTCGAGCGAAGTGGAGGGCGGTTCGCGTGAAGAAAACGCGTCAAAAACAAGAATCTAGCCGCCGCTATTGCTCGTTTGGAACAGAGATCGCGACAGCCTGCAAAAGTATGCCAAATTGCGCGCCCGCTTGGTTGACTTTGGGGACCGCCTTCGCCCATAAACGCGCCCGACCGCGCACCCGCTTCGGGTCGGCCGGTTATCAGCGTCATTTCGATGACCGGTCCGCCGCCACTCGCGCGGCCGGTCTGATGCTGTTGGACGGGGGAGTGTCCCGAGTGGCAAAGGGAGCTGACTGTAAATCAGCCGCCTCATGGCTTCGCAGGTTCGAGTCCTGCCTCCCCCACCACGCTTCGCCCTGACGGGCTACGCGTGGCGCAGCCACGCCTGACCTGTCAGGGCAAAGCGTGTCCGGCGTAGCTTGAGCGCCAGCGAAAGCGAAGACGGACTGGCCAAGGGCCTCGCTTCCCCGAACTTCAATTCGACACGTTACTCCCATTTCGCTGGGCATGCCGACAAGGCGTCTCGCGCCGCCACCACGACTCACCCCCGCAACCCGCGCCGCAGCAGTTTCCCGAAATCCTGCGCCATCTGCGACGGGGCTTCATGCGTCGGGGAGAGGATGGCGATCTGGTACTGGATCTTCGGTTTGAACGGGCGGATGGCGAGGCCTTCGGTGAAGGGCTTACTCACCACCGGATCGACGATGCCGACGCCGCGGCCCTCGGCGACCAGTTGGCACGCAGTCGAGAAGAATTCGGTTTCCGCGACCACGTTCCAGCGCGCGCCATATTCGGAGAAGGCAGATGCCAGCTGCTGGTAGATCGGGTCGCCGCGAAACAGCGTGACGAAGGGGACGCCATCGAGGTCATCAGGGGTGATCTGCTTGAGCTTCGCGAGCGGATCCGCATGCGGCAGCATGCACACGCATTCATACGAGAACACCTCCATGTGCGATGTCGGATAATCCAGCGGCAGTTCGGCGACCGCGAGATCGAATTGCTGCGTCGAGATCAGCTCGCGGACGGTCGCGGAATTGCGCGTGATGATCTTGATCTGCAGTTCGGGCTTGTCCCTGGCGAACTGCGACAGCAGGCGCGGCAGCAGGCTGATCGAAATGCTCGGATAGGCCGCGATCGCGAGGTGACCGCGCCGCCCGGACCTGATCTCGGCCGCAACGCGCGCCGCGTTCTCGACGGCTTCGAGGGCGCGCGCCGCTTCGACATAGAACAGCTTGGCTTCCGGGGTCGGTTGCAGGCGGCCGCCGCGGCGCAGGAACAGATTGAGGCCGGTCTCGTGCTCGAGGCCCGCGATCATCGTGCTGATGCCGGGCTGCGACATGCCGAGCAGTTCGGCCGCCCGGGTCATGGTGCCGTGGAGCATCAGGGCGCGGAAGCATTCGAGCTGTCTGAGGCGCATGCGCGACTATACGAATCTGCTATAATGGACACAATTAATATTATTAGAATTACATGATGAGCGGTGCTCCAATGGCGCAACGAGCCATTGAGGAGGCACCACATGACCGCAGCAACGATCGATCTGACCCGCGCCCGTCTGATTCCAGCCCGCAACGGCGTGGCGGCTCGCCTCGATGCGGGAGAAACGGTCATGGTCGTCAACACCCATGGCAAGCAGGTGGTCGATACCTGGGCCTTCAATGCCCGCGACACCGGCGAGTTCATGTCGATGGAGCACAGCCGCGCATCGATGCTGCGGCTTGTTCCGCGCGTGGGCGACACGCTGACCACCAACCGGCGCCGCGCGATCCTGACCTTCGTCGCCGACACGACGCCGGGAATCCACGACACGCTGATCGCGGCCTGCGACATTCACCGCTATCGTCAGCTCGGTGCCGTCGGCCATCATGACAATTGCACGCAGAATCTGGCGCATGCGCTCGAGGCGGTCGGCCTGTCGGCTGCGGTAACGCCGGCTCCGCTCAATCTGTTCATGAATGTACCCGTCACCGACGGTGGACAACTGGACTTCAAGTCGCCCGTCAGCGAGGCCGGGCAGTATGTGGCGCTGCGTGCGGAGATGGATCTGGTCATCGTGTTCTCCGCCTGTCCGCAGGACATGGTGCCAGTGAACGACATGCGGCCGACCGACGCTCATTTTCTCATCGCCTGATACAGGCCGCGCGGAGAACCGATCATGCGCAAGCTGCCGCCGCTCAATGCCGTCCGCGCGTTCGAAGCCGCGGCGCGCCATGAGAGCTTCACCGCCGCCGCCAATGAGCTCTGTGTCACGGTGACGGCGATCAGCCACCAGGTCCGGCAACTCGAGGCAATTCTCGGCCACAAGCTGTTCGAGCGCTCCGGCCGCGCGGTCGTGCTGACCGCGGAGGGCCATGCGGTGTTCCCCATGCTGCGCGACGGCTTCGACCGCATGGCGAGCGCCTTCGCCGCGATCCGTCCGCCGGCCGACGGCGATGCGATCACGGTATCGACCACGCGCGCCTTCGCCGAGCGCTGGCTGATGCCGCGGCTCGCGCGCTTCAACGCGGCGTTTCCGCACCTCGTCGTCCACATCGATGCGACCGAAGAGGTGCGGACGCCGGGCGCAGACGGCGTGGATCTGGCCATCCGCTACGGACGCGCTGACCGTGCCGGCGAGAAATCGGTGCTGTTCAGCGATCGCTACATTGCGGTCGCGGCGAGCGCAATCTGTCCGCCCGGTGCCCGTCTTGCCATCGACGACGTCCGTTCGCGCTCGCTGCTGGCGTTCCGCTGGAAGAACGCCGCGCTGGATTCGCCGGCGTGGTCGGCCTGGCTCGCGGGCGTAGATCACGATCCCATGCGGGACTTCCGGATCTCATGGTACAGCGAGGAACCGCTGGCGCTGCACGCCGCCGAGCGCGGGCTCGGACCGCTGTTGTGCAGCGATGCGCTGGTCGACGAGCAATTGCGCGACGGTACGCTGCGCCGGCTCGATGGTCCCGCGCTTGCGGGCTTTGCCTATCGTCTCGTCGATGCGCCGAGCGCTGCCCGGCGCAAATCCGTGACGGCGTTCATCGACTGGCTGCGGGCAGAGGCGGCCACCTTTCGTGCAGCTCCCGAACAGGTCATGACACGGGCCGCGTGAAGTAGGGCAGGGTCTCGACGCGGACCTGGTAGGTGCCCGCCTTGACCAGGCCGTCGAGATGCGCGGCGATGTCCTCGAGCGATGCGAACCAGACCTTGCGTTCGGCAACGATCTGCTCGAGCCAGCGCTCCACGACGCGCCAGCGAGCAAGCCGGCCGGTCAGGAACGGATGCCAGATCCCCATCCAGAATCCGCCGGCCTCATAGGCGGCCTCGAACTCCTCGAACGAGGCGGCAAGACCCTCGCTCGGCGATTTGACCGGCATCATGTAGCCGATCTCCGCGTAATGGGCGAAGGGCGGCCAATCGTCCGATCCCCAGTGCGGCGGCATCTCGTAGAGCGACCCGCGTGCGGTGCGCATCTGGTACGGGATGTCGTCGGCCATCAGCGACGAATCGTAGACAAAGCCGTGCTCGATCAGGAGGTCGATCGTGGTCTGGTTGGCGTTGTAGACCGGCGCACGGTAGCCGCGCGGCTTGCGCCCGGTCATCGCGACATGGATGCCGAGCGCGCGTTCGAAGGCCTCGCGCTGCTGCGCCGAGGAAATCTCCGTCGGATCCTCGTGGATGTAGCCGTGATGGCCGATCTCGTGGCCTCCCTTCAGGATCGCCTCCACCGCATCCGGATAGCGCTGCATGGTCCAGGCCGGCATGAAGAACGACTGCTTCAGGCCGAGGCGTCGATAGGTTTCCAGGATGCGCGGCACGCCGACGGTCGGCCCGTATCGTCCCATCGTGATCGGATAGAGCCGGTCGAACGAATCCTTCGGCCGGGCGATGTGAATGAGACTGTCGGCGTCGACGTCGAACGTGATCGCACAGGCGCAACGCGCCCCGTTCGGCCAGGGGATGGGATTGCGGATCATCGGATCATCCTCGTGCAGCCGGCGGACAGCGGTGCATCATTCCGCCGCCACATTAACAGGCCCGTCGATTCCAAGACACTGCCGGACCAGCACGGGGAGCGCGGCAAAGGCGTCGGCGAGCGATCGGCGGTAGCGGTCGTCGTTGAACTCCTGGTAGTCGACCGCGATCAGATGGCTCTCCTGCACCCCAAGATAGTGCGCGCAGGTGAAGATATGGGTTTCCAGGTGGTTCATGGTTTCCCGCACCCCGCCGGGGCCGAAGCCGAATTCGCCGCGCGAACTCAGCACCACCAGCGTCTTGCCGCGCATGATCGGCTCGAGCGGAAAGTCGCCGCGCGCGAGATCGAAGCTGAAGGTCTTGTCGATGCGGATCACCTTGTCGAACCATGACTTCAGCGCCGCCGGCATGCCATAATTGTGCATCGGTGCGCCGATGACGATCACGTTGGCGCGTTCAAGCTCGTCGATCAGCGCATCGGAGAGACGAAGCTCGTCGTGCTGCTCCGCCGTACGGTCGCCGGGCGCGGTGAAGGCGGCGGCTACCCACGCCTCCGTGATCAAGGGAGGCGGATTGCGGCCGACGTCGCGCGAGATGATCGTGGCGCCGGGCTCGTGCGTCAGCCAGTGCTCGACAAACGACCTGGAGAGTTTCCGGCTGACCGAACGGTCGCCGCGCGGGCTGGCATCGATATGCAGAAGTGTCGTCATCCCTGGCCTCGGCTGGTTGGGGGCAATGCGTTGGCTCCACAATGACCGAGTGCCCGGGTCGGCGTGATTGACGAATCCGGCAGCTGAGTTGAGAAAATCTCAACAGTGAAGCGGGGCGCCATGGTGACACGGTCTGCGAGCGTGATCGCGGCGGGATCTGTCGCCATTCAACACGCAAACTTCACTCTCGATCTCATCTCAACCCGGCTTGAGGATTCCTCATTATCGCCTCGCGGCTGCCTGCTGCTCAGATGCCCCATCCGGCCCAAACCAATGCGCCGGACAAACGGGGGAAACATGTTGCTCAAGCAGACACAGCTTCCGGCGCAGGATGAGGCCGGCTTCGATGCCCACGGAATTGAGCCGGTGCCGGCGGCGCACCGCACGTCGTCATCATCAGATCAGTTCTGGATCTGGACCGGCGCGAACATCGCGCCGATCAACTGGGTGCTGGGCGCGCTCGGGATCCAGCTCGGCCTGAGCCTGCTGCAAACGCTTACCGTCATCGTTGTCGGCAATCTGTTCGGCGCGGCGCTGTTTGCCGCCTTCTGCCTGATGGGACATCGCACCGGGGTGCCGCAGATGGTGCTGGGCCGGCTGGCGTTCGGCCGCCGCGGCGCCTATCTGCCGGCGCTGGCGCAGGTCCTGATGCCGATGGGGTGGGGCGCGATCAACACCTGGATCGTGCTCGACCTCTGCACGGCGGCGCTGGAGCGGATGGGCATTGGCGGCGGCGTCGAACTCAAATACGCGATCGCGGTGCTGGTGATGCTGTTCCAGATCGGCATCGCGGCCTGGGGCTTCAATGCCATCAAGGTGTTCGAGCGCTACACCATGCCGTTCATCCTGCTGATCATGGCGGTCATGACCGCGCTCGCCTTCCTGCGCGTCGATATCAGGTGGCAGTCGGCAACCGTCACCGGCATGCCGGCCTTCGCCGCGGCGACGCAACTGATGACCGCGATCGGCATCGGCTGGGGCATTTCGTGGCTCACTTATGCCTCCGACTATACGCGCTTCACCAGGCCCTCGCTCGGCGCTGCCAAGGTGTTTCGGGCGACATTCCTCGGCATGTTCCTGCCGACGGTCTGGCTCGCTTTTCTCGGTGCAGCCATTGCGTCCGCAGGCGCCGGTTCCGATCCGTCGAAGCTGATCATCGCAGCTTTTGGTGCGATGGCGCTGCCGGTGCTGCTGGTGCTGCTCCATGGCCCGATCGCGACCAACATCGTCGTGATCTATTCCGCGGCGCTGTCGTCGCTGGCGCTCGATCTGCGGCGGCCGCGCTGGGTGATCTCGGTGATCTCCGGCCTGATCGCCTCCGCGATCCTGTACGCCTTCCTGCAATCGGGCGATTTTGCCCACGCCTTCGACAATTTCATGGTCGCCCTGATCGTCTGGATCAGCCCATGGGCCGGCGTGACGCTCGCGGACTTCTACCTGGTGCGACGCGGCCGCATCGATGTCGCCTCGCTCTACGAGGACCCGGGTCGGGATCGTGATTTCAACTGGGCCGGGCTGATCGCGTTTGCTGCCGGCTTCGTGGCGGCGTGGGCTTTCCAGATGGGCACGATCAAGGCCATGCAAGGTCCGCTGGCGTTGGCGACCGGCGGGGTTGACCTGTCGTGGCTCACCGGCATCGGCGTTGCGATGGCGAGCTACCTTGCGCTGCATCGGCTGCTTGAGCGTCCGCCGGCGCGGAGTGGCCCGTCGCCGGCTGCGGACGCTGCGTCGATCGAACCCGCGCCCACATCGACCTGACAGGGGCACGGCTTGCGCCTGTTCAGTCCATCCGCGCGAACAGCTCCACCAGCGTCTCGCGCAGCCAGCGCTGCGCGGGGACGGTGTCGTTGCGCTGGTGCCAGAACAGGCTGACGATGCGCGGCGGCGCTGGCAGCGGCACCGGCACCGCATGCAGATGGGGCGCGTGGCGGGACTGCGCGCTGAGGTCGCGCGGCAGCACCGCGATCAGGTCGGAATGGCGCACGATCTCGTAGGCGGCGTTGTAATGATTGACGGTCGCGACCAGGTTGCGCGACAGCCCGCGCGAGGCGAGAAACTGGTCGTAGGTCGGCAGCGTCTTGCCGGCGAGGCTGACATCGACATGCTTGGCGCCGAGGAAGCTGCGGGCGTTGAGCCGCTTCCCGTTCGCCAGCGGATGATCCCGCCGCATCATGCAGGCATATTCGACGGTCCACAGCGAGCGTGAGCGGATCGCGGCCGGCGGCTGCTGCGCCTCGTTGACATAGACGCTCAGCACGCAATCGACCCGGTTGTCCTCGAGCCGGTCGCCGATCTCGAGAATGGTGTTGGGCAAAGTGTGGATGCGCGCGGAAGGCGCGATCTCGCCGAAGCGCTTGATGAGCCGCGGCATCACCAGCGAGGACACGTAGTCCGACATCGACAGGCTGAATTCGGCCTCGGTGCGCCGAGGATCGAAGGCGTCCTCGTCGAGTGCGCGGCGAACGTGTTCCAGCGCATCGCCGATCGGCTGCCACAGCGTCACCGCGCGCTGTGTCGGGCGGATCCCGCTGGCTGATCGCACGAACAGGGGATCGCCGAGCGCGTCGCGCAGGCGGGCGAGGGCGTTGCTGACCGCGGGCTGGGTCATCGTCAGCGCGCTCGCCGCGCGCGTGACGCTGCCCTCGGTCATCAGCGCCTCGAAGACTTTCAGCAGGTTGAGGTCAAGCGTGCGGAAGGACACGAGCAATATTCACAATGGTGATGTACCAGATAACAATTATAAATTATTCCCATAATATTGATTTGTCTATCATTCCCCCGGCTGACCTCGCGGCGCGTGCCGACCGTGGGGCGGAGGGGGACTTTTTCATGTCAATGATTTCGGCGCGCATCGAGCGCCTGCCGTTCGCGCGTTTCCATGTGCACCTGCTGCTGATGGGCGGCCTCGGCTATTTGTTCGACGCGATGGATGCCGCGGTGCTGGCGTTCATCCTGCCGGTGCTGCGCACCGCCTGGGGGCTGACCAATGTCGAGACCGGCGTGCTCGGCAGCAGCACCTTTGTGGGCTATCTGTTCGGCGCGCTGCTTGCGGGGACGCTGGGCGACCTGATCGGCCGCCGTGCGGTGATGATGTCGGCGCTCGCGCTCTACAGTGCAGCTTCGCTGGTCAGCGCGACGGTGGACAGCTGGCCGGCGTTCTTCGCCGCGCGCGTCGTCGCCGGCATGGGCACCGGGGCGGAAAGCGCGATCATCGCGCCTTATCTCGCGGAATTCGTGGCGCGGCGTTACCGCGGCGCCTTCACCGGCGCGCTCGCCGGCTTCTTCTCGTTCGGCTTCGTCGCCGCCGCCTTGCTCGGCTATTTCATCGTGCCGGCCTACGAGAACGGCTGGCGCATCGTGCTCGTGATCACCGCCGTGCCGGTGGTGATGCTGCTGTGGTGGCGCCGGTCGCTGCCGGAATCGCCGCGCTGGCTGGAAAGCCGCGGCAGGGTGAAGGAAGCCGAGGCGGTGCTCGACAAGATCGAGGCCAGCTTCGCGCGCGAGGGCCGTGTGCTGCCGGCTCCGGTCGCCGAGCCCGTTGTGCCGGCCGTATCGTCGGGAACGCTGCTGAGCAATTTTGCGGCGCTGTTGGCCGGCCGTCAGGCGCGGATCACAACCATGACCTGGATCATGTGGCTGTCGATCACGTTCAGCTATTATTCGTTCTTCGTCTGGATTCCCGGCCTGCTGGTGCAGAACGGCATGAGCATCACCAAGAGCTTCGGCTATTCGCTCGCGATGTATTGCGCGCAGGTGCCGGGCTATTTCACCGCCGCCTTTTTCAACGAGCGGATCGGCCGGCAGTCCACGATCGCAACTTACATGATCCTCGGCGGTGCCAGCGCGCTCGGGCTCGCCTTTGCCGCAAGCGACGGGCAGATCATGGCGGCCGGCCTGCTGCTGTCGTTCTTCATGAACGGCACCTATGCCGGCGTCTATGCCTACACGGCCGAGGTGTTTCCGACGGCGATCAGGACCACCGGCGCAGGGCTCGCGTCCGCGATCGGCCGTGTCGGCGCGATCATTGCACCGATCCTGGTCGGCTATCTCTACCCCAATTTCGGCTTTGCCGGTGTGTTCGGCGTCACCACGACCGTGCTGTTGATCGGTGCCGTCACCGTCGTGCTGATGGGCGTGCCGACGCGCGGCCGATCGCTGGAAGACATCGCAAGCGAAGCCGCGTGATCACTCGGGCTACGTTCTGACAGGAGACCTTTATGTCCACGACCCTCTTCAAGAATGCCGCGCTGCTCGATCCGCTGCGGTCCGACCTGCTCGAAGGGCACCACGTGCTGGTCGAGGATCGCCTGATCAAGGAGGTGTCCGATCGGCCGATCGAGGCCTCGGTCGATCGTGTCATCGACCTCAAGGGCAAGACCCTGATGCCCGGCCTGATCGACCTGCATGTGCATGCGGTCGCCGTCGAGCTCGACCTGTCGCAGCAGGCCCGCATGGCCAACGTGCTGGTGACGCTGCGCTCGACCATGCTGCTGCGGGGCATGCTGAAGCGCGGTTTCACCACCGTCCGCGATGCCGGCGGCGCCGGCTATGCGCTCAAGCAGGCGATCGATACCGGCCTGACCGATGGGCCCAGGCTGTTCGTCTCCGGCCGCGCGCTCAGCCAGACCGGCGGTCACGGTGACGGGCGTGCCCGCTCGGACTATCTGAGCGACCCGACCTGCTCCTGCTGCGTGCGGGTCGGCGCGATCGCGCGCGTCGTCGACGGCGTCGATGCGGTGCGCAAGGCGGTGCGCGAGGAGCTGCAGATGGGCGCCGACCAGATCAAGATCATGGCCTCCGGCGGCGTTGCGTCGCCCACCGATCCGATCGGCGCGTTCGGCTATTCCGAGGACGAGATCCGCGCCATCGTCGCGGAGGCGAAGGCGCGGCACACCTATGTGCTGGCCCATGCCTACACCGCCGAGGCGATCGAGCGCGCGGTGCGCTGCGGCGTGCGCACCATCGAGCACGGCAATCTGGTCGATCTTCCGACCGCGCGCCTGATGGCCGAGCAGGGCGCCTATGCGGTGCCGACCCTCGTCACCTACGAGGCGCTGGCCACCGAAGGCGCCAAATACGGCCTGCCGGCGGCGAGCGTCGCCAAGGTCGCCGACGTGCGCGATGCCGGCTTGCGCTCGCTCGCGATCTATCGCGAGGCCGGCGTCAAGATGGGGTTCGGCACCGATCTGCTCGGGCCGTCGCAGCGGCTGCAGAGCGAGGAGTTCCGGATCCGCGCCGAATGGTTGGGTCCGCAGGCGGTGATCGCGAGCGCGACCATCGTCGGCGCCGAGGTGCTCGGCATGGAAGGCAAGCTCGGCCGCATCGCGCCGGAGGCGTTTGCCGACCTGCTGGTGGTCGAGGGCAATCCGCTGCGCGACGTGGCGTGCCTGCTCGGCCAGGGCGAGCACATCCCGCTGGTGATGAAGGCCGGCAAGGCCGAGGTCGACCGGCTGGGCGGGTAACGCAAGATGAAGTCAGGCTGGATCGATCCTGCGGCCGGCTCCCTGAACCTCCCGCGCTAGCGGGCAGGGCGATCGCATATGGCTATCGGCCACGTTCCATAGCCGGCGATGACGACGTCGAGGCGTCAGCTGCAGAAGTCCGCAAATGCCATATGCGATCGTCCCGGAGCGAGGTGACTCTGCACGATTTCTGGATAATAGAAGAATGCCACTGATTTGCCCGACGAGTCAAGTTGCCGTGTCCGCCGGCTACTTTGCATGGGGTTGTTTTCGATATTTTGGCAGTGCGTCCATGCGACGGCAGGCTATTGCATCCGGCTCGCTTCTGACCGTCCGGCCTCACCACACCACGCGGAGGCCCGCGGTGCCCTTCGAGGGGCTCGGGCAGGCCGACTAGCCCGATCACGATACCGCTGGCGGCGTTGACGTGGCCGGGCGGAAGCACGACATACCGGTTGCCGACCCCACCCGCCGCTCCGGAGCCAGCCATGAACGCGCCCCCCAACATCGATCACGTCACGCCGCAGTCCGACGGCGACGTTGTGAGCTGGCTGACCAACGAGACGCGCGACCAGCGCTTCATCGACAACATCTTCGCCGAGCTGTGCATCCGGCTGCAGGGCGCGGGCATTCCGCTCAAGCGGGCGACCATGAACCTCCTGATCCAGCATCCGCAGTGGCTCGGCGCCCGGATCATCTGGGCCGACGGCAAGCGCGAGGCCGAGATCACGCGGGTCGACTACGATGTCCAGCAGCGATCGGAATATATCGGCAGTCCGGTCTACGAAATCCATCAGGGTGCCGACGAGGTGCGCGAGAAGCTCGAACGTGACCCGTCGCAGGGCCGCAAGCACGCACTCTATGACGACATGCGCGCGCAGGGTCTGACCGATTATGTGGCGTGGCCGCTGCTGCATACGCTCGGCAAGCGGCATGTCGTGACCTTCGCGACCGACCGTGCCGGCGGTTTCGATGATGCGCATATCGCTAGCCTGAAGACGGTGCTGCCGGTGCTGGCGCTGGTCAGCGAGATCCGGATGAAGAACCGCCTGGCGCGGACGCTGCTCGAGACCTATGTCGGGTCGCACGCCGGCGAGATGATCCTGGCCGGCGCGACGCGGCGGGGCAGCGGCACGACGGTGCGCGCCGCGATCATGATCTGCGACTTGCGGGATTTCACCCGGATCTCGGACTCCTGGCCGCGCGATGACGTGATCGATCTCCTGAACGACTATTTCGACGCGATGTCGGAGCCGATTGCGCGGCATGGCGGGGAAATCCTGAAATTCATCGGTGACGGCCTGCTTGCCATTTTCCCGCTCAGCGAACCCAAGGCCTGCGCCAACCTGCTGCATGCGGTAGCCGAGGCGCGGCTGGCGATGGCGGCGCTGAGCGAAAGGAACGGCTTGATGGGCCGTGCGCCGATGAATTACGGCATCGGCGTCCATGTCGGCGACGTCATGTACGGCAATATCGGATCGCGCACCCGGCTCGACTTCACCGTGATCGGCCCTGCCGTGAACATGGCGTCGCGGCTCGAAGCCCTCACCAAGCAGTTGAAGAAGACGGTTCTGCTGTCCCGCGCCTTCGCGGATCTCGTCGAGCACGATTTCGCGCTCGAACATGTCGGCGAGCACCCGGTGCGTGGCTTCAGCGAGCCGATCGAGTTGTTTGCCTATAACGGCTGAAGAAATCTTCAGGCCGGCGTCGCCTTTTGCGCCGGCGAAGCCCGATCGATGAATCCCTTGGCGAGGGCGTGATAGACGCCCTCCTTGCAGATCAGGCGCGAACTCGCATGCGCGATCAGGGCCGCGGCCATCAGCGGCACCACCATGGCGTGATTGTCGGTCATCTCGGTGACGATCACGAAGGCCGTAATTGGGGCCTGAACCACGCCGGCAAAATACGAGACCATGCCGAGCAGCATGAGGGCCGCAAGCGGCGCGCCGTGAAACAGCGGCGCGATGTTGGAGCCGAGCCCGGCGCCGACCGCGAGCGAGGGCGCGAAGATGCCGCCCGGCATGCCGCTGATCGAGGCGAACGTGGTCGCCAGGAATTTCCACACGCCGAAGCTCCCGGGCAATTGCGATCCGGCTTCCAGCGCGGATTTGACCTGCTGATATCCCGTGCCGTAGATCGCGCCGTCGGAAGCAATTCCGCAAATCGCCGCCGCAAATCCGCAGGTCGCGGCAAAGCCGACCGGGTAGCGCTTGATCGCGCGTCCGGCCGGATTGGCAAATCCGCGCGCCATTGCGATCAGGATGCGGCTGAACAGGCCGCCCGCCAGACCTCCGGCCACGCCGCAGAGCGGGACCGCGAGCCAGTCGGTGCCGTTGCGCAGGGCCGTCGCGCTGGTGCCGAAGTAAGTGTAGTTGCCCATCAAAGCGAGCGACGTCAGGCCCGCGGCGATGACCGCGCCGATGATCAGGCTGGAGGTTCGCGTCTCGAAGGCGCGGCTCATCTCCTCGATGCCGAACACGATCCCGGCCAGCGGGGTGTTGAAGGCGGCCGCGACGCCCGCCGCCGCACCGGCAAGGATCAAGCCGGGTTGGCGCCGGGGCGAGAAGCGGCCGAGCGCAAACATGATCGACGCGCCGATCTGCACCGTTGGTCCCTCGCGCCCGACCGATGCGCCGCACAGCAGGCCGAACAGGGTCAGCAGAATCTTGCCGGCGGCAATGCGCAGCGAAACCAGGCTTTCCCGCGCGGTCTGGTCGGTCAGATGGCGCGCGGCAATGGCCTGCGGGATGCCGCTTCCCTGCGCGTTCTGAAAAAAGCGATTGGTCAGGTAGACCGAGAGCGCGAAGCCTGCAGGCGTCAGCACCAGCGAGGCGTAACGGACATGCGACACCAGTGCCGTAAAAGCGACCTGCGCCAGATCCGCGAGCTGGGCGAGTGCGACAGCCGCCGCACCGACTGCAATGCCGCCCAGCAGGAAGATGGCCCGGCGCTGCCAACGCGCGGAAACGATTCTGAACAGCCGCCTCTGGCGGTTGGAGGGGAAGCCCATTCTGACGCAATTCCGGCTGATGTCGTGGTCCGGTCCGGACGAATCACGCCATTCCTAGCACGCGTCGACGGTGGGCGAAGCTCAACAAATCAGCAAGGCATGCCCGCGCAGCCGCCAGATGCCGAAGCCGAAATCTGTGATTTTCCGCGCGCAGCGGATATCCCGCCGCCTATCTCCGGCGCCGCTGCTTCCTTGGAAACAGCCGATCGCGGATGTAGCGCGAGGTCGGTGTGAGGCGAAGTCCGCGCGGCTTCTGCCAGGCGGCGCGGTCGATCTCCTTCTTGTCGCCGATCGCCAGCCTTCCCTTGGCGTTCTTGGCGATGAAGATCGCATCGCTCATCCTGCGGCCGGAACGCTTGTTCTTGGCCGTCACTTCCTTCCACAGGCTGAGCCTGCCGAGCTTGAGTTTCGGCAGCTCTTCCTTGATCTCACGCTTCAGGCAGTCCTTGCCGGTCTCGCGCGCACGCCTGCGTCCGCCGGGGAACATCCACAGCCCGTCAGATCGACGTCGGACCAGAAGGACCTTGCCGCGCTTCGCGGCAACCAGTTTGGAAGACTTCGTCATGTACTGCGCAATGACCGAAACAGAATCGACTCCATTCTAATTTGTCTATTTGAGTAGACAAGTTCGAGGGGCGAATTGTTCCACAGTCATGTGTCG
The DNA here is from genome assembly GCF_056429065.1 of Bradyrhizobium sp. USDA3010. NCBI lineage: Bacteria > Pseudomonadati > Pseudomonadota > Alphaproteobacteria > Hyphomicrobiales > Nitrobacteraceae > Bradyrhizobium > Bradyrhizobium sp. USDA3010. The sequence continues at coordinate 15,157 of NZ_JBWJZD010000027.1, read as the reverse complement.
GCGGTTTGTCTGCCACGGATCGCCTGAGCACTGAGGAAATCCTGACGACACGCGTCCTCGTACGAGGAGCGGCAAGTGAAGAGGCGGCCGGCTGTGACGGTCTGTAGCGGCTCCATTGCGGACGCTTGCGCCCGTTGGCCGTGATCCGGCCGGGCGCGTTCGTCCGTGGCCGAACGTCCTCACGTTGAGTTTGTGAGAATGGTGATCCTCCTGGTTCCCGGCGCGGGAACCGGGCACGACCTTCGATGACAAAAATCCATGACTGGCAGGCTCCGCCGCTTGACTAGATGTTCCTGTTTTGTTCTAATTGCCCTCCACCGTGAATAGGAGGCCGCCATGGACAACCGTATCAGCGAAATTCGCAGGCAGATCAGGGCGCTGCGCGTCAGCATGCTCGAGGCCGAGGCCATCATGCGACAGCAGATCAACCGGGATGAGGACTGCGCCTTCGTTGCCGGCGACCTCCTGAAGATGCGCCTGGTGATGGGCCGTCTGGTCGAAGAGCGGGGCATGCTGGGCGACCGCGAGCCGATCATCGTGCATACAAGCGTTGCTCCGCGCCGCCGTGCCGCGACGCCGATCTTTCTTCGCGCGGCGAAGCCGGAGCTCGTCGCCGGCGAAGCGCGTGGGTGATGACGCACCCAGGATGCAACGGCTGCGCACCGAGTTGCGCGAGCTCGACGCATCCGTGAATCGGCTGAGGCAGGCCGGACGCGATAGTGCATCGGCGCAGCTTCTGCTGTCGCGCAAGCGCGCCGAGCTGGAGGACGTGATCTGCCGGAGGAAAGATGAGAGAGCCGCTTCGGTATTTCCACGACAGCGATGATCATGCGCCCTGGATCAAGGCGCTGGCCGAGGTCCGGCACATGGCGACGCGGGAAGGCTGGTGCTTTCACCACGTGCAGGCGATCATCGTGGCGATCGACCAGTATGCGGAGGCCGCGCTTGGCAACCGCGAGTTCTTCCTCAACCGCCCGCAGACCGTCGGCCCGCTGCGGCGAGGCGAGGTGCCGTAGCGGGCGGCATCGTGTGCGACAGCTTGCGAGCTGGCGCTGCCGTCATCAACGCCGCCAGCTGACCTGCTCAAGGCAATACATCGGCGGGATGCTTGTCGCGATGCTCGACATATTCGACGCGGGTCTGGTCCGGATGCAGCACCAGCATGTTGCGGCCGGTCGGGACCGGCTTGGGAGCCTCGAGTATCGTGGCGCCGACGCCGGGGAGATGCGCGGCGAATGGATCGATATCATCGACCAGAAACGTCAGATGCGTCGCCGTGAACGGCTTCAGGCTCTGTTCCGTCCCGGCAATGAACAGGATCGAGGCGACCTGCGCCAGCCTGAGATCATATTCGGGATAGTCGAACCGAAGGCGCGCCGGCTGGCCGATCAGGGCCTCGTGGAAGGCCACGGCCTCGTCCAGGCCCTCGAGCGGCAGGTAACGTCTCGCCAGGATATTGAGTATCTTCATCGCCAGGTCCTGATGTTCTCGTGTTGCTGCGACCGCCATCCGCTCCAGCCAGACGACGCGACAAGGCGCGCCGCCGCTTGCGCAGCGCCGCGATCGCCCGATCGATCTGGTCGAGCTTCTCCTGCATCACGGCGGAGCAGTTCACGCGCGCGCCGCGCCGGCCGTCTTCAAGCGCGGTCAGAAGATTGCGGAGCTCGCGGGTCGAGAAGCCCGCGGCGATGAGGTCTTTCACCCACGCAGCCCGCTCGATCTCCGACGCGGAGTAGCTTCGATAGCCGTTTGAATTCCGGCGCGGCACGATCAGGCCAGCCGCCTCATAATGCCGAAGCGCCCGTGCACTCACGCCAAGTTGGTGTGCCGCCTCCTGAATCCGCATCGCGATCTCCTGTCGAGGGTCGGCCTAGCACCTTCTCATTAGTGGCAATGTCAAGCGCCGTGTTGCGGGGGCTGTGCCGGGCGCCGCCGCTGAACTACGTCAATCCTCCGACGCGGACGCAGGGGCCAAATGTCCCGGCCTGCCTGATCTGGCCGGGATGGCGAATCCGCTGCCGGCGACATATCGTGACGGTCCGCGGCCGAATCTGAGGCGGATCGTTCATCGCCGGGTCATCTACATCAGGCCATCGTCAGCGCCGCGCCCGCGGGCGGCGGCGGCACATTTTTCGGAGGAGGTTTCGGATGATCAGGGGCTGGCAGATTGCGACGTCGGCGCTCGCCATCGTCGTGATGGTTGCAACGCTGGGCGCAGAGGCGAACGCGGCGCAGTGCGGCAACGGGCCCGGCGGATTCGAAGCCTGGAAGGAGCAGTTTGCCGGCGAGGCGAGGGCCAAGGGCGTCGGCGCCACCGCGATCGACGCGTTGATGCAGGCGCATTACGCCAGTGCGACGATCGCCGCGGATCGCGGCCAGCGCAGTTTTGGCCTGTCGCTCGAGCAGTTCATGGCCAAGCGTGGATCTGCGACCATCGTGGCGCGCGGCCGTTCGCTGAAGCAGTCGCAAGCGGCGCTGTTCGCCTCGATCCAGCAGCGTTACGGCGTGCCGCCGGGACCGCTGATCGCGATCTGGGGCATGGAGAGCGGCTTCGGCAGCCAGCGCGGCAACCAGAACATGCTGTCGTCGATCGCGACGCTTGCCTATGACTGCCGCCGCCCGGACTTCTTCACCGACCAGCTCTATGCCGCGCTGAAGCTGATCGACCGCGGTACTTTGTCCGGGAGCACGCGCGGCTCGATGCATGGTGAGATCGGCCAGACCCAGTTCATGCCGAAGAACGTCCTCGCCTATGGCACCGGCAATCTCGACGTCGCCGCCAACGCGTTGAGCTCGACGGCGAACTTCCTGCACGCCCATGGCTGGCGCGCCGGCGCCGGCTATCAGCCCGGGGAACCCAACTTCGCCGCGATCGAGGCGTGGAACGCGGCGGGGGTCTATCAGAAGGCGATCGCGATCATGGGAAGGCAGATCGACGGCGGCCAATGAGCGCAGGCCCAAGTTGCTTCACTCCAGGTTCCTTCATTCCCTGTTAACGCAACGGTGCCCAGATCGTTTGTGGTGAAACGGAGCCAGGCTCCATGCTCAAGAACGGCACCTATGCGGCGTGGTTTCGGACGTCACTCGCTGACGGCACCGGCATCGTGCACATGGCCGACGGCAGGCTGTGGGGCAGCGATGCCATCATGCTTTACGACGGCACCTATGAAGTCGACGGCGGGCGCTTCTCCGCCGTGCTCACCGCCAGACGGCACTCCGAGGGACATGCGACCGTGTTCGGCACCGACGACCTCGTGGTGCGGCTCGAAGGCGTATGGAGCGGCGCGATCGCGACGGCCGCGGGCAGGGCGGATGCCGTGCCCGATCTCGCCTTCGAGGTGACGCTGATTCCAAGCAATGGAGTGGCGCCCACACCGCCGCCCGATCCGCCGCTGCCGAAGTTCGATCCGAGCAAGCTGCCGAAGCTGCCGAAGCGCTCGAGTCGCTGAGCAACTTTATGCGTCGCTCGGGCCCGCGGTCTCTGGAAACGGCGCGCCGGGGATGTAGAGCTTCAGCGCCCGGATCTCGTAGACCGCCGACGGGTTGACGCTACGCAGGTCGCGCGCCGCAGCGATCGCCTCGGCTTCATCGGCGCAATCGATCACGTAGAAGCCCAGCAGCTGCTCCTTGGTCTCCGAGAACGGGCCGTCCATCACGATGCCGTGGCCAGGTCCGCGAAGGGTGCTGGCGTTGCGGGTCTCGCCGAGCCGGGCAGCCGGGCCGAGCCGACCCTTCAACCGTTGATGGACCTCGCGCAGACCCGCCATGACGGCCGCGTCCTCATCGGCGCTCCACGACTTGACCTCGGCTTCGACGTGATAGGCCAGGATGGCATAAAGCATCTCGAGAGTTCCTCATTTCTGTTGCGGCAGGCCCAAGGACGGCTCAAAGCCACCCATGCCGACATTTCATGTCTAGTGAATCGGACGGTTTTTGTGCTGCGACAAGGTATCCCGCCGGCGGCATGGCGGTGGCGAATCCCGCGGCCCGGACAGGTAAAAAGGCGCGGCGGAATCGCTTCCGCCGCGCCCCCGGATTTGTTGTCTCGCTGGTCAGGGCTGAGAGCGCCCCGATGCCAGGCTGATTACTCAGAGCCTAGCGGGCGATCCCAGCGAGGTGACAGCGCTTGAGACAAGACACTAGATCACCTCCTTTCTTTGTTGATGGGACCAGCAATATAGGTGGCGAATCTGCCGCTGTTAAGGCCGCCGTCCGTCCTATCCGGGCCAGGAACCGGCCGCCTAGCGCGGACATATTCGCGTTTGCCGGCGCACAAGGACGCCCGCCGAGGCAGTTGAGACGGCCGACCGGCCGTGTTAGGTGATCGCTCGATGCGGGTGTAGCTCAATGGTAGAGCAGCAGCCTTCCAAGCTGAATACGAGGGTTCGATTCCCTTCACCCGCTCCAATGTTTTCAATCACTTATCGGATTTCTTGATTTCCATTCCGACAAGACGGCTGAATCCATTCCGACAAATGTTCACTTTCTGGCCGTTTGCTTGCGCCGCTTGATGCGCTTCATCTGTGCGTCCTGCTTGGCCTCGTCGTCATGATGAAGGTAGTGCGCCATCGCTTTGGTCGATGACCATTGGCCCTTCTTCATCAGTTGCGTTTCTGTGAGGCCGGACATGCTCGCCTCGGTGGTCCCGCCATGCCGGCCAAATGACGTGAAGGTCAGCTCAGGACGCAAGCCCGCGGCCAGAATGATCTTCTTCGAAATGCGCTCGACCTGAGTCAGCATTTCGCCCTTGCCGCTCCAGGGCAAACTACTACCATCCCGGCGCAGCATCAGGCCGCCCGTCGGCCGCAATGCTTTCATGGCGTCAAGCTCGGCCATTAGCAGGGGATAGAGCGGCTTACCCTTCTTATCGAAGAGCGGCTCCCATGAGCCCGTGCTCGTCTTGTAGTTGATGACATAGACGTGGTTCGGGCGGCTTTCCGGCCGATAGTGCTCCGCCATGAATCGGATGAAGATATGAGCCTTGCGCTGCAGCCATTCCCAACCGATCAGGACACCCGTTGCCAATGACGGATAGCCCAACTCGATCGCTTTCGCACGGAACGCTGCCAGCTCGTCAAAATTAGCATGTGGTGTTTCGCGGGAGGTCGACTGCAGGCCCATCTTCTCAAATGGATTCTTCGCCGGAAACAGATGGGGGTGTGCCCTTGAGATCGTGTTCCATGCGCCGCGAGCGGTCTTCATCGCGTGGTTCACGGTCGTGCGGCGTTCAACCTTCTCGCCGTCGACGTCTTTGTAGAGCAGCTTCTCGAACAGATCGTCCGCAAACGCCGTATCGATGCTCGAAACGCGCAGCGTGCCCAGGCGCCTTCCGTCCTTCAATAGGTACTCGCAGATCATCTTGATGCCGGTTTCATGCACGCGACATTGACCCGGGCTCAAAGGCTGCAAACGCTTCGCTGTTTTCTGTTTCCACGTTCGACGATACTCGTGAAACATCCAGTCCAGCGTTCCGATCACTACTCCAATGCCCACGGGATTTGCATCGTCGCCACCCGTCAGCCAGCTGTCGAACGCAGGCAGCAAGATCTTCTCGGCGCGCTGCACAGCCAACTCGTAATCGGTGCCGAGCGGTTCGTTCTTGACTGGACAACCTTTTTTACGTGCCCACGTTGGCACGTCAAAAAAATACGCGAGGCTCCCTTTCTGAAGGCGTTTACGCCTTGTGTAGCGAGGCAGCGGCAGAGCCGAACGTCCCACCCTCATCACAGCAAACTCCTGGATACCTCCGGATCGTCTTCAGGATCTATTGGAATCGATCTTTCTTCCTGTATCAACACGGAAATGCGTCCGTCAGGCCAAATCTCGACTCGCGCGACTTTGCCACCACTGTCGAGGACACCTCTAACAGCGCGTTTAATATCTGCCTCGGTAAATCTGGTCCGGGACATCCAATTGATTTGTACGCGATCGCTGAATCATTAAATCATGAGGTTCAGTTGTGACTCCACTGAAACAAGTGAAAGAGTGGAGCACCATGGCGAAAATAGACGGGGCAGAAGCCTTCTTGCGACAAACAGATCGATGGAGGGCATAATGTTCATTTTCCGTTGATGTAATTGGGCGACGAAAAATCGGAAAGCGCGATTTGCTGAATCGTGACCTGGTTGTGCTTGTGTGGCTGGAGCCAGCTTAAACTTCCCCATGATGGATTGGAGCGAGAGTTCAAGTTTATCAGTTGGTTAGAGGACAGCGTGTGCACGACGTGTGCACTGGGAGACCAAAGAAAATCTAGAGACAAACGATGTGAGCACGCCGAACCGGGCGCTTCAGCGTCGGCGGTAGACGAGCGTAGGCGCGACCTGCCGGCAAGCTGGTGATTGTCGAAGTGGATCGTCGATGGACCGCAGTTGGCGCAAGGCGGCCCTTCCTAAGCGCGACCCTTTAGCCCGGCTAGCAAGACGCAGATCCAAAGATCCATTTGCTGCAGGCCACACCTCGTTGCAGGATTGGATAATCTTCGCTTCAATCGTCTTTCACTATCCGCGGGTGGCACAGCAATAATAAAGTCATGGAGAATTCATGCCATCGATCGTCATTGCCCAGGGCGGCGGCCCCACCGCTGTGATCAACCAGACGCTGTGCGGCGCCATCCTTGCCGCGCGCAGGCATGATCCGTCGTTGCAGATTCTCGGCGCGCGCTGCCTCACGGCGGACAACGTCGTCGACCTCACCGCCGTCCCCGAGGCGGATCTGCACCGCCTCGGCAACACGCCCAATTCGGCGCTCGGCTCGACCCGCGACAAACCAGATCCCGACACATGCTCTGATATCCTCGCGGCGCTGGACCGGCTCGACGCCCGTGCCTTCGTCTATATTGGCGGCAATGACACGGCCGGAACGCTCGAGCTGCTGCGTCAACAGTCAAGTGGCCCCTGCCATTTCGTGCATGCCCCCAAGACGATCGATAACGACTTGATGGAGAACGATCATGTCCCCGGCTTCATCTCGACCGCCGCCTTCGTCGCCAACGCCCTTGTCAGCATCGATCTCGATTTTCGCGCCATGCCCGGCATCCATGTGGCCATCGTTATGGGCCGTCATGCCGGCTTTCTCACCGCCGCCGCAGCAGGCTGGCAGCAATCGCCCGACGATGTCCCGCATCTGATCTACACACCGGAACAGCCGTTCTCGGTTCCCGGGTTCCTCGACGAGGTCGAGGCGGTTTATGCGCGCCTGGGCCGCTGCATCGTTTCGATGTCCGAGGGCGTGCAGGACGAGATGGGTCGGCCTCTCACCGAGGCGCTGGCGGGCGGGTCGGTCGAGCGCGACGCCCATGGCAATCTGCAATTGACCGGCGGCGATCTCGGCATCGAAATCCAGAAAGCGCTGAAATCGCGTTTTCGCAAGGCAAGGGCGCGCGTCGATACGCTAGGCTATCTACCACGCGGATATATCGGCGTGATCGACGAAACCGACCGCAAGGAGGCTTTCGCTGCAGGCGAATTTGCCGCGCAAAGCGCCTTAACCGGCAGTGGCTCGGTGGTGCTACACTATGACGGCGACCGCATCGAACCTCAGCTCGTGCTGCTCGAGCGTGTGGCTGGCAAAACGCGTCATATGCCGGACGACTTCTTTGCTGGGAGCAGTGCCGTTTCGGCTGAGGGACGGGGCTATTTTCGGCGGCTTCTACCCACACGGCCCGACATCTTCCGGCCGTTCGTGTGAAAATTCCGGATAGGGCATTCTCAACGTGAGGCTCTCAGAAGTGTTTTTTGGCACAACGGCGGACGTCCGCTCGTGGGCAACGCCGTCCTTGTGCGGAACTTGACTACAGTTCCAACCGGACCGAAGTACGAAACTTGGAGAAGAACCGTCGTCTTCCGATCACAACAGGTAGAGAGTTCATTTTCACCGCTCGGATTGGCTGCTGCATGACCGCGCTTCGGTGGCAGGCGGGTGTGATCTATCAGATCTACCCACGTTCCTTTCAGGACACCAATGACGACGGCATCGGCGACCTTATAGGGATCGGGCGGCGGCTCGACTATCTTGTCAGCCTTGGGGTCGACGCGATCTGGATCTCCCCCGTCTACCTGTCGCCGATGGTTGATTTCGGCTATGACGTCGCAGAGTACTGCGTTGTCGATCCACGCTTCGGCAGTCTGGCAGACTTCGGCGATCTGCATTGCCAACTTGCCGTCCGGGCCGACGACCGGATGATGCCTGGCACGGCGTCGACGATTTGGCGGAGCTTGTATTCGCTATCCCGAAAGGCTTCCTCGGCGCGCTAGCGTTCGGTCAAATCGAGCACGAATGCCACCGTCTATCGGCATGTCTATTTCGCCTGCTATCAATCGTACTAGGGCCTCGTCCTCAAGGGACTCGAGGTAAAGTCTAACATCCTGGGCCGGAGCCCTTGCGGGCCAGTGTTGTAGGCTTATGTGAAGAGCGACTAGCACTCGCTCATTGCGACTGCCAATCCAGAAAATAAATCACAAAATCCAAGGAGGATCGCATGAAATTTCGTCCGCTCCACGACCGCGTGGTGGTCAAGCGCATCGACGCCGAAGACAAAACCGCAGGCGGCATCATCATTCCGGACACTGCCAAGGAAAAGCCCTCGCAGGGCGAAGTCATCGCCGTCGGCCCGGGCGGCCGCGACGAGGCCGGCAAGTTGATCCCGATGGACATCAAGGTCGGTGATCGCGTCCTGTTCGGCAAGTGGTCGGGCAGCGAGGTCAAGATCGACGGTGTCGACCTCCTGATCATGAAGGAAGGTGACATCATGGGCGTCCTCACCGACGTTCCCGCCGCCAAGAAGAAGGCCGCTTAAGCGTTTTAGCCCGTTTCCTCATCATAAGGGCCGGCGCAGCCGGCATCTCGAAGGATGAGGCCGTAATCTTCATCCCTCAAGGATCCGCCCAGTTGCGCGAGCTTCGGGACCTGACCAGTCGAAAAGGAAGATCATTATGTCAGCCAAGGAAGTCAAATTCGGCGTCGATGCCCGCGACCGCATGTTGCGCGGTGTCGACATTCTCCATAATGCGGTGAAAGTAACACTCGGTCCCAAGGGCCGCAACGTCGTGCTCGAGAAGTCGTTCGGCGCTCCTCGCATCACCAAGGACGGCGTCACCGTCGCCAAGGAGATCGAGCTCGAAGACAAGTTCGAGAACATGGGCGCCCAGATGGTGCGCGAAGTCGCCTCCAAGTCCGCTGACGCGGCCGGCGACGGCACCACCACCGCGACCGTGCTTGCGGCTGCGATCGTCCGTGAAGGCGCCAAGTCGGTCGCCGCCGGCATGAATCCGATGGACCTGAAGCGCGGTATCGACCTCGCGGTCGAAGCCGTCGTTGCGGACCTCCAGAAGAACTCGAAGAAGGTCACCTCGAACGAGGAGATCGCCCAGGTCGGCACCATCTCCGCCAACGGCGATGCCGAGATCGGCAAGTTCATCGCCGACGCCATGAAGAAGGTCGGCAACGAGGGCGTGATCACGGTTGAGGAAGCCAAGTCGCTGGAGACCGAACTGGAAGTCGTCGAGGGTATGCAGTTCGACCGCGGCTACATCTCGCCCTACTTCGTCACCAACGCCGACAAGATGCGCGTTGAGATGGAAGATGCCTACGTCCTGATCAACGAGAAGAAGCTATCTCAGTTGAATGAATTGCTTCCCTTGTTGGAAGCCGTGGTGCAGAGCGGCAAGCCGCTGGTCATCATCGCTGAAGACGTCGAGGGCGAGGCGCTTGCCACCCTGGTCGTCAACCGCCTGCGTGGCGGCCTGAAGGTCGCGGCCGTCAAGGCTCCGGGCTTCGGCGATCGCCGCAAGGCCATGCTGCAGGACATCGCGATCCTGACCGGCGGCCAGGCCATCTCGGAAGACCTCGGCATCAAGCTCGAGAACGTCACGCTGCAGATGCTCGGCCGCGCCAAGAAGGTGATGATCGACAAGGAGAACACCACGATCGTCAGCGGCGCCGGCAAGAAGGCCGACATCGAAGCTCGCGTGGCGCAGATCAAGGCGCAGATCGAGGAGACCACCTCGGACTACGACCGTGAGAAGCTGCAGGAGCGTCTCGCCAAGCTCGCGGGCGGTGTCGCGGTGATCCGCGTCGGCGGCGCGACCGAGGTCGAGGTAAAGGAGCGCAAGGATCGCGTGGATGACGCGATGCATGCGACCCGCGCGGCTGTCGAGGAAGGCATCGTGCCGGGCGGTGGCGTCGCCTTGCTGCGAGCCTCCGAGCACCTCAAGGGCATTCGCACCAAGAACGATGACCAGAAGACCGGCGTCGAGATCGTGCGCAAGGCATTGTCCTACCCGGCCCGCCAGATCGCGATCAACGCCGGTGAAGACGGTTCGGTGATCGTCGGCAAGATCCTGGAAAAGGATCAGTACTCGTACGGCTTCGACTCGCAGACCGGTGAATACGGCAACCTGATCTCGAAGGGCATCATCGATCCGACCAAGGTGGTTCGGGTGGCGATCCAAAACGCGTCCTCGGTGGCGGCTCTTCTGATCACCACCGAAGCCATGGTGGCCGAAGTGCCGAAGAAGAACGCGGGTGGCGGCGGCATGCCTCCGGGTGCGGGCGGAATGGGTGGCATGGACTTCTAACTCCGAACATTCGGAGCTCAACAATAAGATGGCTCGGCAGCGATGCCGGGCCTTCTGTACTGGCTATACGTCAATCTCGACCGGTGAGATCGCGACTCTACTTGATCCGGAGGAGACCTACCTGAAATCTGCGCCCATCGATTCGTGGCTTTTTCGACTTTGCGGGTCCACCGCCGCGGCTGTCTGATAGATCGGATCGAGACTTGGCCGATTGCCGATAGGACTGGTCGCGTAAGTCCGGAAGAAGCCTGACGACACGTCTACGGGCTATCATCCGCCATCGCTGAGCAATATTGCACATTTGTTTGCGCGGAGCGGTCAACTTGTTCCGCCAGAACAAACGATGTCTGAGCAATATTGCACAGTATCTGTCCCCGCTCGGGGCTATCCTGCGTAACCGCGGTAACATCATAGCGTGATTGTCGAATCGTGAGGACGCAAAGATGAACATGTCCGGCGAAAGCCTTCTCGTCATTTTGGTTGTCGGCGTCGCCGCCGGCTGGCTTGCGGGCCAGTTCGTCCGCGGGACCGGCTTTGGCCTCGTTGGCGATCTCATCGTGGGAATCGCGGGCGCCTTCATTGCGAGCTGGCTGTTTCCGCAACTCGGAATCCGTTTCGGTTTGGGCGTTGTCTCGGCGATCATGAGTGCCGCGATTGGCGCGGTGTTGCTGCTTCTGATCATCAGACTGGTCCGCGGAAGAAGCCGATGGGCTGGAAGCTGGGGCGGACCCTGGCGGAGACGCTGGTGGTAAATGCGGTCGGAAGGCATGGTTCGTTGTCCACCAGAAAGCCGCTCGTTGGCACGCCTGCTTGCCCGCTATCGCGAACCGAACAGCGCGCGCAGCGTATTCGAGCTGGTGATTACGGCCGTGCCTTTCCTCGCGATCTGGGTCTTGATGTGGGCGGCTCTTGATCACGGGTACTGGATTGGGCTTCTGCTGGCGATACCCGCAGCGGGTTTCCTCGTCCGTCTCTTCATGATCCAGCACGACTGCGGCCACGGATCGTTCTTCCACGGCCGGCGCGTCAACGATTGGGTCGGCCGAACCATCGGGGTCTTGACCCTCACTCCGTACGATTACTGGCGACGTAACCACACCCTCCATCACGCGAGTTCGGGCAATCTCGATCATCGAGGATTCGGCGACATCGACACATTGACAGTGAGCGAGTTTCTCGAACGGTCCCGATGGCGTCAGCTGCTTTATCGTCTGTACCGGCATCCGATCGTAATGTTTGGCTTGGGTCCCACCTATCTGTTTATCTTGCGGCACCGCTTGCCGATCGGGATGATGCGAAGCGGCTGGAAGCCCTGGCTAAGTACGATGGGCACGAACGCCGCCATCGCGATCCTGGCCGCCGCGATGATCCGGCTGATCGGCTTTGGGCCCTTCCTTCTGGTGCATTTGCCGATCATGGTTTTGGCGGCGTCGATTGGTGTCTGGCTGTTCTATGTCCAACACCAGTTCGAGGACACCACCTGGTCCCATGATGGGGCCTGGAGTCTTCACGAAGCTGCGCTACATGGCAGTTCGCACTATTACTTGCCAGCTGTGTTGCGCTGGTTCACGGCTAACATTGGTGTCCACCACGTCCATCATTTGTGCAGCCGAATCCCTTGCTATCGGTTGCCGGACGTGTTGCGAGATCATCCGGAATTCGCTGCCATTGGACGGATCACCCTGCCGCAGAGTTTGCAGTGCGTGGGGAGGGCTCTGTGGGACGAGACTGGGCGACGCCTCATTTCGTTTCGAGAGCTGGAGATTGCCCTGCTGCTTGAAGGGGGCAACAACCAGACGCCTAGATTCACATCGAATTTTGGCATCGACCGCTGACGCACCGGTCGGGGTCTCGTACGCCAGTGAGCTCCCACTTGGTGGTCTCAGCAGTGCGCGGGCTCTGACCTTCCAGCCCCGACAGCCCTACCTGCGAGACATTTGTGCGCTTGGATGTTGCAGAGATCCTTCGGCAAGCGGGTTTTGAAGTGATTGAGGCCGCAAAAGCCGATGCTGCGATGGAATTCATTGATGCAGGCGAGCGGGTCGACGTGGTGTTCACAGATGTACAGACGCCAGGCCTTTTGACCGGCTTCGCTTTGGCCGAGCGTATCCGAGCCAAGTTGCCGATGGTGCCGATTATCATAACCTCCAGTAATACGAACATAGAGGACGCGGCGAGCCGATTAGGGAAATTCTTGCCGAAGCCATATTCCCCTGTTGGGATCCCGAACCTGATCGCAGAGATCGTCGGTTCAGTGCCGTGATGAAATAGATGGAACTAGCAACTGTTCTCGTCGTGGAGAAGGACATTCTCGTCCGCCAGCCGCTTGCCCAGTACCTGCGAGATTGCGGTTATCGTGTCTGGGGGGCAGTCGATGGCGATGAGGCTCGTGCCGCTCTTTCGAGTGGCAGACACACGGTGGACGTTGCGCTCATTGGCGTGAAGAGTTTGCCGAGCGAGAGCGGATTTGCTCTCGCGTCATGGATCAGGATTCGCCAGCCTGACGTGAAGGTGCTGCTGGGAGGGACCACCACCAAAGTCCTGGAGCTCGCCGGCGACCTATGTAACGACGCTCCCGATGGTGGGCTGGATTATAAGACGGTGCTGGATCACATCCGTCGGCTGCTCGCTGCCCGCGATCGCGCCGGAAGGACGAGCTAAGGCGTTGAATGTGGTGAGACGGGCGATGCGCCCATCAAGGGCGCCTCAGTCCATGACAGCATAGAGGCTGTACAGGCCGCCCAGCAGATCCAGGAAGTCATAAAGACTTATCTCACATCTCCAGCCAACCAAGAGGCCCAAGCTGAGCCGAGTTTGTTTCAGTCGGCTTCCGAATTGTGGACGCCGATTCCTTGGCTCAGGGGCTCAAATATTGCAGGCCGAATAGCATTCAACAAGCAAAGCAGCGGGAGCGGGTATCCGCTCCCGCTGGCCATGCCTATTTGCCGTTGATCGCATGCGCTTCGCTTTCGACTGTGCCTCCGGCAGCTTCGGCATAGTCACGGTCAGCACCCCGTTCTTGAATGCGGCCGACACCTTGTCTTGGTCGACACCCTCGACCGGAATGCGCCGTTCGAAGCGGCCGTAGTAGCGTTCGCTGGATCGTCGATCCTTGTCTTCCGTTTCGGTCTTCTTCTCGCCTTTGATCGACAGAATGCCGTTAGCGAACTCGACCTCAATGTCTTTCTCGTCGAGGCCTGGCAATTCCGCCGCGACTTTCACGTCCTTGTCGGTCTCGCTGACCTCGATGTTGGGCCAGCCCATCGACCGCTCGAGCAGGTGATCGCCAAACGGGGCAAGATCGAAACCCCGAAAGACGTCGTCGAACAGACGATTCATTTCGCGATGCAGGGCCAAAAATGGGCTCGTACTTCCGCCGCGTTGGGCGGGAACGTTACGACCTCGGCCCCAGGGAATGAGATCAGTCATAACCATGTTTTCCTCCTTGTAATCCAGACATCTGGCCAACGCCCGCGGCATCACCGCACCGCGAGACGATGCCAGAACGGGGCAGCGAACCTTCAGGCCGGCCTGCTTGCGCTCAAGCTGTTGGCCGTCGCTGCCCGCGCTAATGGAGATCTGGCGTGGTTTCATCGCCTCCGGAAGTTCACGCACAAGGTCGATCTTGAGCATGCCGTTCTCGAATGAGGCGCCCTTCGCCTGCACGTAGTCCGCGAGGTTAAAGACGTGCCGGAATGGTCGTGCAGAGATCCCTTGGTAGAGATACCGATGCGCGCCCTTTTCGGTTTTTCCACCTTCAATCCTCAGAACGTTCTGTTCTGCGGTAATGGTGACCTCTTCGGGCGTGAAGCCAGCCAGCGCGCCGTCTGCAAGCCGAACTTTGCCATCGAATGGCGCGGATGACCGAGAGCCCCTTCGAAGAGGGCTGGCTTGGCGCGGGAAACAGAGGCAAAGCGGCACTGATTGCTGCTTAACTGATCACCGGGGGCAATTGGCCCGCCGAACGCCGACGGAGCGCGGTACGGCATCGAACGACATGCATCGCTATGCCGCGAGGCCTCTTATTCTACTCCTACCGGCCCATCTAGCGCCGACCGGACAATCCCGCAGCAAACCGCTCAAAGAAATGGCCCGCTTCGATGGGGGCACTTCTTGCGTGATCGGGCTCACCAGCCGGGATCTACAACAACATCGGCCGCGTAGCCGTATCCCTAACAGGGTGCTGGTGGCGCCGAATACATCGGGGCGGGTACATAAGCGGGACGGCCCACCAGGACGCGCTCGCGCACGATCGGTGGCGGCGCAACGACACGCGTCGGCGCGACGTACGCGGCAGCTGGGGCCACTACCACAGCGTAGGGCTGAGCATAGGGGGTCCACATAGACGGCCTGCGCGGACGCTCCGGTAGCGCCGACGCCCAACGAGCCGGCGATCGCTAGGCCGGCAATCGAGAGCTCGTTCGGTATCGCTGTCATATTCTGCGTCTCGTATTCCTAACCCGTCCTATTCGTGAGAGTGCGGCTTTTGGGCCCGATTGATGCGGCCGTACATCTGCTCTGACGAGGCGCACAGGATTGCCTTCGGCTTTTCACCGCCTGACGACCGGTACTTTGCAACGCGC